>JBPCIR010000164.1:0-12275 GCA_051006095.1 Rubrobacter sp.
GCATCAGCATCATAAAGCAGTGCCTGGAGCAGATGCCCGAGGGCGAAGTGATGGGGGACACGGGCCGCCGCATTCGTCCGGACGAGGGCGAGGGATTCGGACGCGTCGAGAGCCCGCGCGGCGAGTACGCCGTCCACGTGGTCTCTGACGGCTCGGACACCCCCTACAGGGTCCATTACCGCGACCCGAGTTTCTGCAATATGCAGTTGTTGCAGGAGATCGTGCCCGGTCATTACCTGCCAGATATCATGGCGATCTTGGGCCTCGTGGATCCCGTCTCCGGTGGGTGGGACAAGTAGATGCAGACGTTTCTGAACCTGCTCGAGGTAGAGCCGATCCGGCTGCTCATCTCCTTTGGGGCAGTCCTGTTCCTCGTGCTCAACCTCGCTGCCGTCCTTACGATGGCAGAGAGGAAGGTCTCGGGATACATCCACCTTCGTTACGGGCCCAACAGGGTCGGACCGCGCGGGCTGTTGCAGCCGGCAGCGGACGTCTTCAAGCTGTTTACCAAAGAGAACGTCTCGCCTGGCAGGTCGGACCTGTGGGTCTTCCTCGGGGCGCCTATCGCTATGTTCATACCGGCCGCGCTAGTCTGGCTCGTCGTCCCTTTCGCACCCGACGCGGTCGTCGCCGACCTCAACGTCGCGATACTGTTCTTCGTCGCGATCACTTCTATCGGAGCACTCGGCGTCGTAATGGCCGGCTACGGGAGCCGCTCGGCGTTCTCGCTGCTCGGCGCCCTGCGCGGGGCAGCGCAGATGATCTCCTACGAGGTGCCGCTCATACTGAGCCTTCTGGGTGTCGTGATGCTCACGGGGAGCCTCTCGCTCGTGGATGTGGTCCAGGCGCAGGGGGATACGATCTGGACCTGGTACTTCCTGCCGCAGCTCCCGATGTTCATCACCTTCTACATAGCGGGGCTCGCTGAGGTAAAGCGGGTGCCTTTCGACCTGCCTGAGGGTGAGAGCGAGATCGTCGGCGGCTTTATGGTTGAGTACTCGGGGATGACCTGGGCCCTTATACAGGCCGCTGAGTTCGCCTCGATGGCGGTTATCTCGGCCGTCACCGTGACGTTGTTCGTGGGCGGCTGGCAGCCACCGCTGCCTTTCCTCGATCTCGGACCTTTCAACTGGGTCTGGTTCGGGATAAAGACGGCGCTCATCATGTTTACTTTCCAGTGGATCCGTTGGAGCGTCCCCCGCCTCAGGATGGATCAGCTCATGGACCTCGGATGGAAGGTTCTGGTCCCGGCCACCCTGATCTGGCTGTTCGTCACGGCCGGAGCTATGCTTGTTTTTTAGGAGGTTTCGATGCCGCAGGTAGGACAGGGCATTTTGAAGGGGATGGGGGTGACCCTGCAGCACCTCTTCGGGCAGAAGATCACCCGCCAGTACCCCGAATACAAGCGCGAGCTCCCCGAGCGGAGCCGCGGGATGCTCACGGTCGACATGGACCGCTGCATCGCGTGCCTGCAGTGCATGAGGATCTGCCCCGACCACTGCATCTCGATCGAATCGACCAAGCGCGACGCCGACGGCTCGGGCAAGCCGAAGCCCTTCGCTGTAGGGTTCGTGATCGACGACTCACGTTGCATGTACTGCTCGCTCTGCGTCGAGGTCTGCCCGGTCAACTGCATCTACCACACGGAAGAGTTCGAGGCGCAGGCCTACGACCGCCTGGAGCTCGCCAGGCAGTTCGGTGAGCTTCCCGTCGACCCTACAGTAGACCCCAAGCCCACCGTGAAGAAGAAGAAAAAGCCTACTGGGAAAAAAGCTCCGAGGACCGTAGAGCAACCAGTGTCCGAGAAGGACGACGCGGCTTGACGATCGCGTTCGTCTTCCTGGCCGGGATGACGCTGGTCTCGGCGCTCGGGGTCGTGTTGAGCCGGAGCGTCGTCCACTCGGCGCTCTTCATGTCTGGGTCGTTCCTCGGCATCTCCGGGTTCTTCGTGATGCTCAACGCCCCTGCGCTCGCCGCCTTCCAGGTGCTTATCTACGTCGGGGCGGTAACTGTTGTGATCCTGTTCGGGATCATGTTCACGCAGAAGCCCCAGGTAAGGCGCTACCGCTCCATAATCAATCGCCAGTTCTGGGCTGGCCTCCTCGTGGCCGTAGGCATCGGGGCTTTCCTGGCCTACGTACTCTCCGCCGAGGACTGGGGAGGGACCGAAGCAGGGAACGGGCCGCGCGAGGTCGGCGCTTTCGGGCGAGACCTGCTCGGCGTCAGCCAGGGGGCTGAGATCTTCACCCTGCTCTACGAGGTCGCCTCGGTGCTGCTCCTCGTTGCCGTCGTCGCGGCCATCGTCGTGAGCCGCCGCAAGATCGGAGGAAGCGTCGACAGGGGTGTGCGAGAGTAGTGCCCCAGATCTCCGCGCAAGCACAGCAATTTCTGGACGCGCTGGTCTTGGCGCCGCCCCTCGAAGGGTACCTGGTAGTAGGCGCTATCCTGTTCGCCATAGGGACGTGGGGGGCCCTGATCCGTCGCAACGCCGTCGTCATCTTTATGTGCGTCGAGCTCATGATAAACGGCGTCAACCTCACGCTCGTTGCCTTCGCAGATTACCTCCCGAACGCCGGAGGACTCGGCGTCAGCTACGCCGTGCTTGTGCTCGCCATAGCCGCGGCGGAGATCGCGGTCGGGCTCGCCATAGTCCTTGCCGTGTTCCGCTCGCGGCGGACCGTGAACGTGGACGAAGTAAGCTCGATGAGGGGCTAGAGAGGGACCCGTGCAGACCGTAGGCCAACAGTTGATCATCACGGCCATACCAACGCTACCTGCACTGGTCTTCCTCGTGCTCGTCCTCACCGGACGCCTCCTTGAGGAGGCCGCCCAGTACGTCGCCATACTCGGGGTGACCATCTCGCTCGTCTTCTCGGTCTTCGCCCTCTTGTTCGTCGCAGGCATCGTCCCCGGCGGCGGGGCTCCCATAGAGTTCTCGGTCAACTGGATAGACCTGAACCAGGGCGGCTCGTTCCCGGTGGGGGTCTACATCGACGGCCTGGCCGCGGTGATGCTCGTCGTCGTTAGCTTCGTGAGCCTCATGATCCAGCTCTACTCGGGCGCTTTTATGGAGGGCGACAAACGCTTCGCCTGGTTCTACGCGGTGCTCAACCTGTTCACGGCCTCGATGCTAGGTCTCGTGCTCGCGCCGAACTTCATCCAGCTCTACATCTTCTGGGAGCTCGTCGGACTTTGCTCCTACTTGCTCGTCGGACACTGGTTCGAGAAGCCTTCGGCCCGCGACGCCGCGATAAAGGCCTTCGTCGTCACCCGTATCGGGGACGCCGCGCTGTTCGTAGGGATCATCATCTTCTGGGCAACGACCGGCTCTACGGCCTTCACGGACGTCTCGGAGGCCGCCCAGGCCGGCTTTATCGGAGGATCTCTGTTCACAACGGCCGTCATACTCGTCTTCGTCGGCGCCGTCGGCAAGAGCGCGCAGTTCCCCTTGCACGTGTGGCTCCCCGACGCGATGGAGGGCCCTACGCCGGTGAGCGCCCTGATCCACGCCGCGACCATGGTCGCGGCCGGCGTCTACCTCGTGGCCCGCACCTACGACATCTTCGTCCAGAGCCCCACGGCCATGCTCGTCGTCGCCTACATCGGCGGCTTTACGGCGCTGATGGCCGCGACCATGGCCTTGGTCAAGAAGGACATAAAGCGTGTGATCGCCTACTCTACCGTCTCGCAGCTCGGGTACATGATGCTTGGCCTCGGGCTAGGTTCCTACACGGCCGGCATCTTCCACCTCTACAACCACGCCTTCTTCAAGGCCCTCCTGTTCCTGTGTGCCGGCAGCATCATCTACGCGATGGACTCCTACAACCTCTTCGAGATGGGTGGATTGAGGCGCAGAATGCCGATCACGTTCTGGGCCATGGTCATAGCGGGCATCTCGCTCTCGGGGATTTTCCCCTTCGCAGGCTTCTGGTCCAAAGACGCGATCGTCGCCTCGGCCTATGAGGAGCACTACTACTTGCTCTTCGGCATGGCGCTACTGACCGTGTTCTTGACTGCGTTCTACATCTTCCGCGCGATCTTCCTCGCCTTCACCGGCGAGCCGCGCAGCGAGCCTGCCAGGGAGGCCGCGGAGTCGCCAGGGATCATGACGGGGCCGATGCTGATCCTCGCCTTCCTCGCCATCGTGAGCGGCTGGGTCGGGATACCGGAAGGGTTCGGCCTCCCCATAAGGGACTACTTCAGCGCGTTCGTGCACCCGAGCGAGTTCGCGGTCTCGACGCTGGGCCTAGAAGAGCACGCCTTCAGCTTCGCGCTTGGCGGGATCTCGGTCGCCGTCGCCCTCCTCGGGATAGGGCTAGCCTACGCGCTCTACGTCGCGAGGCCCGAGTGGGCTGGGGCCCTCACCGCCAGGCTCTCGTGGCTGCACACGTTCCTGGACAAGGGGTGGTACTTCGACGCTCTCTACGGCGCGACGGTCGTGAGGTTCGCCATGTGGCTCGGAAGGGCGACCCGAGGGTTCGACCGTAACGTCATCGGCGGCCTCGTTGGCGGTCTCGGACGCGGGACGCTAGGGACGGGCGGGCTGCTGCAGAGACTTCAGAGCGGCGGAGTCCAGAACTACGCGCTGTTTATCCTGCTGAGCGTCCTGATCATCGGGGTCATAGTAGGGGCGCAGTACGCGGTAATGGTCGTCGGTCTGATCGTCCTGATAACGGTCGCCGCCTTCGCCGTAGGAGCCAGACTGTGATAACTACGGTTACGATCCTCATCCCGCTCCTCGGCGCCATACTGATGATGCTCTTGCCCGACGAGGAGCGGCTGTTACGCTACGCCGCGCTCGGGGTGGCGGCCGTACCCTTGCTCCTCACGGTCTACGTCTACTTCGCTTTCGGGGACGATCTCGGCGTGGCCGCGCTCTCCCAGGACGTAACCTGGATACGGTCGCTGAACATAGGCTACCGCGTCGGCCTAAACGGGCTCGGGTTCGGGATGTTCTTCCTCTCGACGTTCCTCACCGTAATAGCGATTCTGGCTTCCTGGGACGTGAGCCGTAACCTCAAGCAGTACTTCGCCGCGCTCTTCGTCGCCGAAGTAGGGATGCTCGGGGTCTTCGCGGCGCAGGATCTTATACTGTTCTACATCTTCTTCGAGATCACGCTGATCCCCATGTATCTGCTCGTCGGCGTGTGGGGAGACGAGAACAGGCGTCCGGCCGCGATCAAGTTCTTCATCTACACGTTCCTCGGCTCGACGGTGATGCTTGCCGGCTTCCTGGCTTTCGGTATCCTCGCGGACACCTACTCTATGGACGCCCTCGGCGGCGGTGGTGGCCTCTCGCGGACGGCCCAGGTCGCCGTGGCGGCCCCGATCCTCTTCGGATTGCTAGTAAAAGTGCCTGCCGTGCCGCTGCACAGCTGGCTTCTGGACGTCTACGTTTCGAGCCCGACCTCGACGAACGTGCTGCTCTCCGGGGTTCTACCGAAGCTGGGTACCTACGGTCTGATCGCTGTGGCCATCCCACTGCTGCCCCAGGGAGTCGAGCCATTCCTGCCTTACATCGCCGCTTTCGGCGTGGTCAACATCGTCTACGGGGCGTTCGTGGCTTTCTTGCAGCCCGACCTCAAGGCGCTCGTCGCCTACTCCTCCATAGGGACTCTTGGCTTTATCCTGCTCGGCGCCGCCTCGGGGAACTCGGTCGGCCTCAACGGGGCCGTCTTCCAGCAGGTCTCGCACGGGCTCTACTCAGCCCTGCTTTTCATCCTCGTTGGCGTTATAGCGGCCCGTACGGGGACGCGCCGCATCGAGGAGCTCGGCGGGCTGGCGGCCAGGATGCCGTGGGTTGGAGGGCTCCTCGCCCTCGGTGCCCTCGCGGCGATGGGGCTGCCTGGGCTCGCCGTCTTCGTCTCCGAGTTCATGAGCATCATGGGCGCCTACGCGGCGTTCCCCGTACAGGGAGTACTCGCTGCGCTTGGGATCATACTCTCCGCGATGTACCTGCTCTACATGCTCGGGCGTGTGATCTTCGGCCCGATCGAGCGTCCGGAATACGATGAGATCGTGGACGCCGGGCCAGCCGAGATGGTCTCTATCGTGCCACTGGCGGTGTTGCTCGTCGTGCTCGGCATTTTCCCAGCCCTGCTGATAAGTCTCCAGCGCCCTGCCGTGGATGCCGTGCTTAGTGTGATAGGGGGTAGCTAGTGGTCGTTACCGGACAGACGGTGGTCGCGATCTTGCCCGAGCTGATCTCTACGGGGTTCCTGATCCTGGTCCTCCTCGTCGGGGCGTTCAGCGAGAGCAACACAGGAGCCGCGGTCGGCCTGGCCGCCATAGGGACGCTGGCTGTGTTCGTGAGCTCCGCCGTCCTGCTGGCCACGGGTTTCTCGGGAAGCTTCTTCGGCGGCGGCTACGTGGTCGACGGCTTCGCGCTGTATTTCAAACTCATAGTCGCCGGGTCAGCCTTCTTCGCCGTGCTTGCGGCGGCCCGCTGGTCTGGCCAGACCGGCGACGCCCCCGAGTACCTGACGCTCATCCTCTCCGTCGTGCTCGGTTCGACGCTCCTCGTCTCCATGCGGGACCTTTTCGGAATCTTCCTGGCCATCGAGCTGGCGACGATACCTTCCTACGCGATGGTCGCTTTCGACAGGAGCCGCCGCGAGAGCGCGGAGGGCGGGATGAAGTATCTGATCACCGGCGTCATCGCCTCCTCAGTGCTGCTCTACGGCATCGTCCTGATCTACGGCGTCTCGGGCTCGGCGATGCTCTCGGACGTGGCTGACACGTTCACGGGCTCTCTCACCCCAGTGGCCGTACTCGGGCTCGTGCTCATGATCTCGGGCTTCGCCTTCAAGCTCTCGGCCGCACCGTTCCATTTCTGGACCCCTGACGCCTACCAGGGCGCCCCTACGAGCGCGGCCGCCTTCCTCTCGGTAGGACCGAAAGCCGCGACGTTCGCGGTTCTCCTACGGATTCTGCTCGAAGGTATGCCTGAGGCCGCGCCGACCTGGACTGCCGTGATGGCCTTCCTGGCGATCATAACGATGTTCGTCGGCAACCTCTTCGCCCTCAGACAGCGCAACGTCAGGCGGATGCTCGCCTACAGTTCGGTAGCCCACACAGGCTACATCCTGGCCGCCTTCGCGGCGCTCCAGGGAGGCGGTGTCGCGTTCGCCGTGCAGGCGGTCCTGATCTACACGGCCGCCTACGCCGTTATGAACATGGGCGCCTTCCTCGTCATAGACCTCGTGGGCGAAGACGCAAAGAGCTACAACGGGCTCGTCAGGACGAACCCTGGCGTGGCAGCGAGTATGGCCCTGTTCATGGCCGCGCTCGTCGGCATACCCCCGCTCTCTGGGTTCTTCGGGAAGCTCTGGATCATCATCGCAGGTGCCCCGACGGGCTCTGTCCTGGTCTACATAGTCGTCGGCGCGCTCGTCGTCAACACCGTGCTCTCTGTCCCCTACTACTTCGGCATCATCAGAAACATGATCTTCGAGGAGCCGACAACGGATACGGTCGCGTCCAAAGGTGGCGCCGCCGTAAGGTTCTCCGTCTACGTCCTGGCCGTCCTCGCCACCCTGTTCGGCCTGCTCATCGTCCCACTCTCCGCGCTGGTCGGAGCTTCGGGCCTGGCGTGAGGAACATAGATCTCCCGCTTCGTATTGGTCTGAGATCCGTGCCTGGTGTAAGCTAGGTTTATGCAAGCTGTCGTACTTGTCGGTGGTCGGGGGACCCGGCTGCGGCCTGTAACTTACGACATTCCAAAGTCGCTGGTACCGCTCCGCAACCGTCCCTTTATGGGGTACATGCTCGACTTCCTGCGCAGGGGCGGCCTCGATGGTGCCGTGCTCTCCCTGGGGTACCTGCCCGACCCGATCCAGGCCTACCTCAGCACCAAGCAGGACCTCGATGGGTTCTCCGTGGACTACGCTGTCGAGGACCACGCCCTCGGGACGGCGGGCGGCATCAAGAACGCCGAGAGATACCTCGACGGTGACACGCTCATCGTCGTCAACGGCGACGTGCTCACGGGGATGGACCTCGAGAAGGCGATACAGGTACACAAGGCCTCAGACGCTTTGGCGACGATCACCCTGACGAGCGTGGAGGACCCGACTGCCTACGGCCTCGTCGAGGTCGACCACGAGATGCTCGTGCACCGCTTTATCGAGAAGCCGGCGGCCGACGAGGTAACCACGAACCTGGTCAACGCTGGCGTCTACGTGCTCGAGCCCGAGGTTCTCGGCATGATCCCGGCCGGCCGCGAGGTCTCTATAGAGCGTGAGATCTTCCCCGAGCTTCAGGAGAGCGGCAGGCTGAGGGCACACATCACGAGCTCTTACTGGCGGGACATAGGGACGCCGCGCAGCTACCTGGCGGCCTCCCACGACGTCCTCTCCGGCGCCGTCGGCGCCGCGCGTGAGGAATTCGAGTACCTGGAGGTAGACCCCTCCGTCGAGCTCGGCAAGAACGTCAAGCTGCTCCCGCCTGTCTCCATCGCTGAGGACTGCAGGATCTCGGACCTCGCCACGATAGGCGGGCGCTCCTCGCTCGGAAAGGGTAGCGTGGTGGGGGAGGGGGCCGTTGTCGAGGGGAGCATCCTCCTCGATGGCGCCGAGATAGAGGCCGGCGCTGTAGTGCGGGGCTCTATCATAAGCCCGCGAGCCAGGGTCGGCAACGATTCCATCGTCCGCGGCCTCTCAGTGCTCGGCGCCGGCTGCGTGGTCGGCGAGGGGAACGTCCTCGACCAGGGTATACGCGTGAACCCCGGCGTCGTCGTCTCTCCCCGCAGCTTGAGCTTCTAGCTTCGCTTCGCAGGCATCAGGTTAAAGTCTGCGGCCACGCCGTCCGACTCTAGGCAAAAAGCGTTGTGGCACGACCGGCCCAGGGTCTCGACCGCACTGCGCCGGTTGCGACTCCTGTGCCACTGCTGAAACCTAATGGCTGAAACCTCGAAAACCTACCTCGCCGCGCTCGCCGACCTGTTCTATCCCGAACGCTGCGTCGGCTGTGAGCGGCGGGCGAGCGACGTACTGTGTCGCACTTGCTTCGAGGCGCTCCCCGGCGTTGGGAGCCCCGTCTGCGGGCGGTGCGGGCTGCCGACCGCCTTCGCGACGTTCGTATGCGAGGGGTGCAAGAACGTCGACTTCGCCTTCGAGAGCGCGAGGGCGCCGTTGAAGTACGAGGGCGTCGGCAAGAAGATAGTCCACGCCCTCAAGTACCGCGGCTACAAACGCGTGGTCGAGAGGCTTGCCGCGCCACTGATGCTTCAGGTACTCGACGAAGGCCACTTCGACACCATCGTGCCCGTACCCCTGCACCGGTCGCGCCTGAGGAAGAGAGGCTTCAACCAGGCCGAACTGCTCGCCCTTGGCGTCGCCGAGAAGATGAAGGCATCCGTATCGGATACACTAGAAGTCGTGCGGAGCACGAGGGACCAGGTCGAACTCTCGGCGGCCCAGAGGCGGGCCAACGTCGCCGGCGCCTACAAGGCCACCGTACCCCTGCGTGGCAGGATACTCCTGATCGACGACGTCTTTACCACGGGAGCGACCATGAACGCGTGCGCGGCAACACTACTCCGCGCAGGCGCCAAAGAAGTCCACGCCCTGACCCTGTGCAGGACATGTTAGCATTTCAGCACTTCAGCACGCTCAGGCTAACGCCTTCGCTTGTCAGCACTTCAGCTATCAGACAGGTCTTGGATGGCGGAGGGAAGCTTCTATGGAGAGGCAATTTATCGTTGCCAACGATTCGCGCTTGCGCACGGGCGACGAACCGACACCAAAAGCTGACAAGCTGAAGTGCTGAAAGCGCCCGACAGGGCGCGTGCTGAAATGCTCGCGACGACCGAAGGGAGGAGCGACATGCACATCCTGATCAAAGGCCGCAACATCCCGGTGACGGAGGCGCTCGAGCGCTACGCCTGGGAGAAGGTGGAGCGGGTTGCCAAGTTCTTCGACGACGAGCGCACAGACTCGCGGGCCGAGGTAGAGCTCATCCACGAGCGCAACCGCGCCATCTCCGAGCCCGAGGTGGCCGAGGCCACGTTGTTCATCAACGGGTCGGTGCTCAAGGCCAGTGAGGCTTCCGAAGACATGTACGCCTCCATCGACGGGATGTCGGACAAGCTCGAGCGGCAGGTCAAGCGCTTCAGGGGGCGTCAGATCGACCGCTGGCAAGGCCAGCTCAAGAATACGCCGGACGTGGCACCCGAGGTGGCGCAACCCTTCGTCGTTGAGGAGGAAGAGGAGATCGAGGCCCGCATCGTGAGGACCAAGCAGTTCCAGATGAAGCCGATGGGCGCTGAGGAGGCCGTCCTCCAAATGGAGCTCCTCGACCACGACTTCTACGTGTTCACGAGCGCCGATACCGGTGATATAAATGTGGTATACCGGCGTCGTGACGGAGACTACGGGCTCATAGAGCCTGCGCGTTAGTCCGGTACGACCACTAACCTAGTACGAGGTAGCTTGTCTTGGCGAACTTGTTGACGAAGATATTGAGGATGGGCGAGGGTCGCAAGGTCAAGGTCCTCGAAAACCGCGTGGAGACGGTCTCGGCGTTGGAGCCCGAGATAGTTAAACTCTCCGACTCACAGCTGCGGGAGAAAACCGAGGAGTTTCGCGAGAGGCTCGCTGCGGGGGAGACCCTCAACGATCTGCTGCCCGAGGCCTTCGCCGTAGTGCAGGAGGTCTCGAAGCGTACACTCGGAATGCGCCCCTTCGACGTGCAGATCATGGGCGGCATCGTCTTGCACGAAGGGAAGATCGCGGAGATGAAGACGGGTGAGGGCAAGACGCTCGCCGCCACCATGCCCGTGTATCTGAATGCCCTCGAAGGCAAGGGCGTCCACGTCGTCACCGTTAACGACTACCTTGCCCGTCGCGACGCGACCTGGATGGGTGAGATCTACGATTTCCTTGGCCTCGAGGTCGGCCTCGTCCAGGAGAGCATGAACTTCGAAGAGCGCAAGATCGCCTACCACTCCGACATAACTTACGGCACGAACGCGCAGTTCGGCTTCGACTACCTAAGAGACAATATAGCGACCTCGACCGACCAGCTCGTGCAGCGCGAGCTGAACTTCGGGATAGTGGACGAGGTCGACTCCATCCTGGTCGACGAGGCGCGCACCCCGCTCATCATCTCTGGTATGCCAGAGACCGCAGCCGACGTCTACTACCGTTTCGCCGCCATAGTTCCGCGCCTCAAGAGCGGCGAGGACTACGAGGTGGACGAGAAGAAGCAGCAGGTAGCCCCTACCGAGAGCGGTGTCGAGAAGGTCGAGATGGCCCTCGGTATAGAGAACCTCTACGACGACGTCAATACCAACCTCGTCAATCACCTCAACCAGGCGCTGAGGGCGCAGACACTCTTCCATAAAGATGATGAGTACATCGTCACCGACGGGCAGGTATACATCGTCGACGAGTTCACGGGGCGTGTGCTCGAGGGCAGGCGTTACTCCGAAGGGCTCCACCAGGCCATCGAGGCCAAAGAAGGCGTCGAGATCAAGGAAGAGAACCAGACCGTAGCCACAATCACCATCCAGAACTTCTTCAGGATGTACGACAAGCTCTCCGGTATGACGGGTACGGCGGCGACCGAGGCCGACGAGTTCATGCACACCTACAAGATGGAAGTCGTCTCCATCCCGACGCACGAGGACATGATCAGGGACGACAAAGACGACCTCGTCTACAAGTCCGAGAAGTCCAAGCACAAAGCCGTCGTCGAAGACATCTCGGAGCGAAACAAAAAGGGCCAGCCCGTCCTCGTAGGCACGGTCTCCGTGGACGTCTCGGAGCGCCTCTCGGCCTTGCTGGGCAGGCGTGGGATCGCGCACAACGTCCTGAACGCCAAGCAGCACGAGCGGGAGGCGGAGATCATCGCCGGGGCCGGCGAGCGGGGCGCCGTGACCATAGCGACGAACATGGCCGGGCGTGGTACCGACATCAAGCTCGGCGAGGGAGTGGCTGGGCTCGGGGGGCTCTACGTCCTCGGTACCGAGCGTCACGAGGCGCGCCGCATAGACAACCAGCTGAGGGGCCGCTCGGGGAGGCAGGGGGACCAGGGCGAGTCGAGGTTCTACCTGTCCTTCGAGGACGAGCTCCTGAGGCTCTTCGGCGGCCAAAGGATGCAGGGTGTCATCGAGCGCATCGGGCTCGAAGAGGACGTGCCGATCGAGGCCGGTGTTATCTCCAACTCCGTGAGGCGCGCCCAGGAGCAGGTCGAGAGCCGCAACTTCCAGATAAGGAAGCGCATCCTCGAGTACGACGACGTACTCAACAAGCAGCGCGAGGTGATCTACGCGA
>JBPCIR010000165.1:0-8358 GCA_051006095.1 Rubrobacter sp.
TCGAGGCCTTCGGGCTTGGCGCTTCGGTCGGTTACGCTGGTGCGGTGTGCGGCAACCCGTTCGTTAACGGGGTCGTTGGCGCGCCGCACCGCAACCACTGGTGGCGCCACCGTTGGGTGTCGAACTACATCGACTCCTGGGTGTGGGGCTACTACCGCATGCGCGAGCGAGTGCGTGAGGCCGGTCGGGAGATTGTGTTCACGAGTTCCGGCCGCGTTCCCGTCCCACCGTACCCGGCCTGGGACAACATCCCAGGTGCGGAGCTCCAGGACCGATTTGCCATCGGCGGGATCACTCCGGACGCCGTGCTCAACGCCGTCCGCGACGGCATCCCCGTTCCGCCGCATCTTCCCGACGAACTGGTGACGCTCTGGTTGGACTGCTACAACGAGGCGGTTGGCGATCCACCCTCGCCTGGCGTAGATGCTGAGGGCTTGCAAGGTGCGTACGCCATGACCTGGCTAACCACGTGGATCGCGAGTTCGGCTGAGCTCCTCGGTGCGACGGCACCGGACCGAATCAACGAGCCGGACGACTGCGGCGAGCGGCCTGACTGGGTGACGCCGGACGGGGGCGTCGTGGTAGGAGGGACGCTCGTCCCACCGCCGACGATCTCGCAGCCCAGCCCGTCGGTCGCCGAGCTCGCCAGCGCCATCGCGGTGGCGATCCTGGGGGTCATGAATTTCGTGCTCGGCAACGCTGCCGCCGGGATCGCGCTTATCGTCGCCGCGGTCGCAATTATCGACGAGGCTACCGATCCCGACTGGGATGAGCTGCGCTGCCACGCCGGATGGGTGGACGCCTTCATCGTGCAGCTGGACAATGCGTTCCGTGAGTTGCTGACCGTCGCCGGGCTCGGTCCACCGTATGCCGTGCAGCTTGCCCACAACGAGATCCAGTTCACCGCTTCCGGGGACATCGTTCCATCGACCGCCGCGCTGCGTACATGCAGGAGCCCCTCGGCGGACGAGGGGGAGGACTACCCCGCCTCGGTCTGGAGTCCGCAGACGGCGGCGGAGAGTAACTGGACGCGGTACCCGACCGAGCCGGTGGAACTGCCACGCCAGATCTCCTACGCGGAGGGGTCTTGGTGGCCACGCCACTTCGTCGACGGGTTCAGCTTCGTCGACAACGGGCCGACCGCCGTCCCACGCTTCCCGGCTACCCAGGACAACCCGCTTGATGCCCCTGGGGGCATGCCGAGCGTGCTTGACCACGACGAGTGGGAGCTTCGGATGCAGCGCGCCGAGCTGGGGGGCACTCCGCAGGGCGCGTTCGGCAACGCGGTGGACGTTGCGCTCGCGCTGATCCGAGCGCCCCAGGACGAGTTGTTGGACTGGGACCTGGACGGCGACCGGGGGCTCGGCTGGCCGACATGGGTGTGGAGCGATCCCGCGGGCCAGCCCGGCGACGTTGTCCGCCAGTGAAGGAGGACAGCTGTGACCCCGCCAGATGACGAACGACGCGAGGGACCGCCACCGACATACACGCCGTGGTTGGTCGTCCGGGCTACACCGAGCGACATCGGATCGCGGCCACTGGCGGCCGGGACACCGTTCTGGGCGTGCCCAGATCTTACGATTGCTCCGGCCGACCCGTGGGGTCGGGTGAGTGCCGGTGACGAGGTGACGGTGTCGGTGACTGTTCAGAACCTCGGGTACGCCCCGGCCACCGGCGTGCGTGCCCGGTTTTGGTGGGCGGATCCCTCGGCGGGGCTTTCGCCGCAGCTGGCGACGGTGATCGGCAGCTCGGATCGCGTGTCGATCGCGGCGGGACTGGCGGAGACGCTGCTTTGCACGACGCCGTGGACGCCGCAGTTCGTCAACGGCGGCCACGAGTGTCTAATCGCCGAGGTCTCTTCGATGTCGGACCCGCTGACCCACACGTTCCGCGCCGACCTGGACCGGCACGTCGGGCAGCGGAACGTTACCGTGCTTGCTCCGGAGGGGGATCCGCAGGGCATGATGCTCACGCTGACCAACCCTTTCTGGGAGGAGGCGCAAACGACGCTGCACCTCCGCACGTCGCTGCTCTTTGGGGTCGAGCGGTTGCTCGGCTTCGGGTTACACGTGCAGCCCGTCGATGCGCTGCTTCACGCCGATGACCGTACGCTCGCTGACCCCTTCGCGGCGTTGGGATTGGAGGGCGGCGACACTGAGCCAGGGACGGGCCTGCAGATCGGCGAGGTAGTCGAAACGGGCGAGGGGGCGGGCGGCTACGATGAGGAGACACAGCGAAGGCTGCGCGAGAGGCGCGACGACGAGCAGGACTTCGGTTCGGAGGTTTCGGAGATCTTCTTGCCCGCGGCCGGGGTGGCGCAGATCGAGCTGGCCGTCGACCTCGGCGGGTCAGACGGCGGAGCCATGATCCATCGTCTCACCCAGGTGAGCGAGGGGGTCGACATCGGGGGCTACATGCTGGTGTCGCTGCCTGGGTGAGTTCGGCGGGAATCGCGAGCCGGGGGCACCTAGCGGGCTGAGACGAGCGGACTGATTGCGGCGATCAATTGGTTGTTCGAGGGCGCGGTGTCCTCGACCTCGAAGAAGGCCGACGCAATCGCCGAGGTCGCGACCATGGGCAGATGAATCCCTCCGCTTCGCCAGCACCTCGCTGGCCTCGCACGGCGGAGCCGCGTCATGCTCGTCGAAGTTTAGGTCAGTTCCAGACAGCTGGTGGTAGCCTGGCTGGATCGGCAACCGGGCCGCGAGGTGGTCGCTCGGGCCGAGTCTCGTACCGAAGCCTGTAGGCGCATTGCGATGGGGAGGCTCGGCATGACGGTCTTGAACCTCGGGTCCGCGCTTCAAGCACTACGGCTGAATCTTCGCAGGCGGGTCTACTTCGAGTTCACCGGTTGCGGCCCTTGTACACCAACCCGTACACCAACTGTAGCAGGCGCCGGACCGCTTGTTGTGGGCGAAAAGTGATGGTCGGCCATCCTGCGCTGCAGACCGACTCATAGACCCTGCGACGTATGACTGTGGCAACGGTGAGAGATACTGCGGTGAATGCGTCGGGTGACTCGGCGCGGTTTCTGTTAGTGTCGGGAGGTGGAGTCTACGCAGCCGCGAATTCGACCATTCGACGATCGAGACGCCGAGGCGGTGGTTGACCTCTCGCTTGGGGCGTGGGCGCCGGTCTTCGCGTCCCTCGAGCGGGTGTTGGGTTCCGAGATTTTCAGGCGACTGCACCCGGACTGGCGGGAGGATCAGCGGCGGGCGGTGGAGGACGTCTGCGCCGCGAAAAAGGGGCGGGTGTGGGTCGCCGAGGTAGGCGCGAGCGCCGTCGGCTTCGTAGCGATCGAACTTGACCATCCCGAGAGGCGCATGGGTGAGATCTCCATGCTGGCCGTCGACCCTGACTACCAGGGCAGCGGCATCGGAACCGCCCTAACCGAGTTCGCGCTCGACAGGCTCGAAGAGGCCGGGATGACGGTGGCGATGGTCGAGACGGGAGGAGACCCAGGGCATGCCGCGGCGCGCCGCACGTACGAGAAGGCCAGCTACGTCCTACTGCCGATAGCAAGGTACTTCAAGAACCTGTAGCGGAGCGAGTGGGTGCTCGACAAGGGTGTCTCCGGGCTTGACGATCGGCAGTCATGTGCCGATCTGCTGCGTTGGCTCCTGGCAGCTCCTCGACGTAACCGATCCACCACTCCCCATCGCGCTCGAAGACGGCCGTGAAGGGTCCACCGTTTCCGGCTCCGACGGTCTCGGTCTACGAGAAGCGCAGGCATTCGTGGGTCTCTGTTCCCGACGATGTCGAGCACTGGCTTAGAGACCCGGTCTGAAGAGGACCTGACCCCTAGGTCAGGATCCATGTGCTGGTGTGCATGGTGATAGCGCCTCCTCTGCAGAGGTTCGGGAACGTATTCTACGTGCTCGACTTGGCCAGCACGCGATTCAGGACCAGTTCGCCGGTCAAACGACGGAGTTGGCCGGATGCTCCAGTGATAACGATGCTCATAGAGTTTGCCATTCTTGAGGGTCTGTGTTCAGGCGTCCGGAAGTTTACACCGAGCGGCCGATGGAGCCCGTCATGCGTCGGTATTGGACGGGACGGGCACGGTGTGTCGCCTCTACTCAGGAGGCACCGATTTCTCACACCCAGGATCGGAGCGTCCGTCGGGCGGCGTGGTCGAGGCGCATGGCGTCAATCTCTGCGCCGGCTGATCGTGCCTCTCTGGCTGCCGGGCAAGGCCGCCCGCGTGTTGTTCCGGGTTGGCGCCAACCTGGCTCCCGAGTAGGCCGTGGGACACCGGACCTGGGAGGATTTCCTCGCCGACCAAGCTCGAGGGGGAGGATCTCGTAGCTCCATGTTTCCTCGAAAGGCTGGTCGGGACGCTAGATGAAGATACATGGTGCCTGGTTTTACGCTGAAGCCGGGCACGTGTTTAGGGAATTAGCCCAAAGCCGAGGTCGTCCTTGAACCGCTCCAGATCGTCCCGGAGCCCGGGATGGGTGAGTGGCTCATGCAGTACCGGGCGCGTCGGGAGGGCGGACGCGCCCCTTTCGTAGAGGGCGACCGCCTCACGGTAGGCGTTCATCGAGGAGCCGTAGAGTACCCCGTGCAGTTGAGGGTAGGCGGCGTGTATATCCTTGGACCAGCCGCGCACCACCGAGCGACGTCCGGAGCTTATCTCTGTCGAAGCACCCATTCGCGTTGGCCACCTACCGAGAAGGTCAAGCAACCGCACATCACGCGCCAGCTCGAAGCCGGCAAGCCATGGGCCCCGTCTCCTGAGGTTTATGTTGCGGGTCTGCTGAAACACTTCGGCTACGCACGTCTTCACCTCCCGCGCCCCGTAGAGTATCCCGAGATCAGGATGGTCCCTCTGTGGCGATGGATGGTGGTCGAACCGGGCACTCGTGAGCGGCCCGAAGCTCCTGAGTTCATCCCAGGCCACAGGATGCTCGCCGCCCTGGAAGAATACTCTGAAAAGGAGTGTACCTTCCCTCAGAACGGTTTCCTCGGCTCCTTCCTCGCGCATGCGCCGGATACCGGGAGATTTTGGCAGCTTCACCATATAGTGGAAGGCAACTTCCGATGCGACGCCGCCCTACAAGTCCCGCGCCATCGGCAGGAGAGAGGACGCGGTGCCCCCGGAGATCAGCCACTCCCGCGGGGAGAGGGCCTCTCCGTCTTCGCTTGCAAGGAGGTCCGGGCTCGGGCTCGTCAGCCAACTTTCGACCTCCACCGGATGGAGGTCTTCGGGTAGAGCCTGCAGCACTTTGCCAATACCGGGCACGAGATCCGCCTCGTAAAACTGCATCTGCGGAAATCGCCGCTCCTTGCCGACGCTGATAGCGTAGAGCGAGCGGTCCGCGATGCGCTGACGTACGCGGCTGGGCCTGACGCCGAGTAACTTTCGCACCTCATCTTCGGTCAAGGCCAGGGCCATCATGGCCGCATACCGTTCGGCAGTCCGGGTAGCCGCGCTGTCTTTCCCCTCGTACATCTCTAGCGTCAACCCGCCCCTTTTCAGAACCTCGGCTTCTTCGGAAGTCAACTGACGAGCCGGTTCCCGCCCCACGATCCCAACGGGCAGAGTGCCGATCGAGTAGGAAATCATCTCCCGCACATCACCCTCGATCTCTTCGAGGGTTCTGAATATCCCTCGTTCGCGCAGTTGCTTCTCGGAAAGATTCACGACATTCTCCCAACAGATACTAACGTTGCTCATAACTGTTAACAGTCTACTCCAAAGGGGCCGTAGAGTACCAGGCGACTTCGCTCTGTATGGATTCGGACTCTCGCAACCGCATACTGTAGAGGGGTATGCGGATCTTTCACTCGAGTATCTGCAGTAGTCACCCTTCGTCCTCAGCCATCAGGTGAGAAGGTATCGTGGACCGACGTAGCCAGGTTGTACATTGTCCTACCACTTCAAGGTTGGGCGAGCAAGGGAGGCAAAGACCACGCAATCGTGGGGATGCGCCGGCCTGATGTAGGATGCACTATGCTTGTATTGGTAAAGGCTATGGATGAGGTTGCAGATGAGTGATCGAATGAATGAGATCCGCAGTACGAGGGCCCCGACGCTGAGGGAGGACCAGATCGAGATCCTCAAGCGCTACGGTCAGACGAGGAAGACTGAGGTCGGGGATATCCTGTTCAGGGCAGGTGATACCCAAAACGACTTCATAGTCGTCCTCGAGGGCGAGGTAGATGTGGTAGACGACTTCGCCGGCGAGGCACGGACGGTAGGGGTCTTCCTTCCGGGCCGTTTCCTGGGCGAGCTGAACATGCTCACCGGGCAGGCGATGTACCTCTCGGCCATGGTGCGCAAGGATGGGGAGGTGCTGGCTATACCTCGCGAGCGGCTGAAAGAGGTCGTCACCGAGGAGCCCAATCTCTCGGACATCATCCTCAGGGCGTTCCTTGCCAGGCGCTCGTACATGATGAGAACTGGCGTGGGCCTGAGGATAATAGGCTCGCGCCATTCTAGCGACGCGAGGCGCCTGAGGGAGTTCGCGGCCCGCAACCGGCTGCCGCACGTCTGGATCGAACTCGAAGAGGACCCCGGGGCCGAAGCCTTGTTGGAGAGGTTCGGAGCGAAGCCATCTGAGGCACCGGTGACCATCTGGCAGGGCGAGGAGGTGCTCAAGAACCCGACGAACCCTGAGTTTGCCCACGCCGTTGGCCTCGAAATAGATGTCCCCTGGGAACGAACCTACGACCTCGTGGTGGTGGGGGCAGGGCCTGCCGGCCTTGGCGCGTCGGTATACGGGGCTTCGGAGGGCCTCTCTACACTCGCGCTCGAGTCTGTGGCCCTTGGGGGTCAGGCTGGCACCTCCTCACGGATAGAGAACTACCCTGGCTTCCCAGCCGGCCTCTCCGGCTTCGAGCTCGCCAGCCGCGTCCTGGTCCAGGCCGACAAATTCGGCGCCCGCACGGCGGTGCCCCAGGAGGCTATCGGCCTGAGAAGGGAGGATGGCCACTATACTGTCGAACTCTCCGATGGCGGTGAGGTCGCGGCGCGCAGCGTGATAGCAGCGAGCGGGGCCCGCTACCGCAGGCTAAAGGTGGCCCGCCTCGGACGTTTCGAGGGCGTGAGCGTCCACTACGCTGCCACTGAGGCCGAGGCACTCCGGTGCGAAGGTGATGAGGTCGCGGTCGTCGGCGGGGGCAATTCGGCAGGGCAGGCGGCACTGTTCCTGGCTGGACGCACGAGGAAGGTTTACCTGCTCATAAGGGGCGAGGACCTGAGCAAGAGCATGTCGAGGTACCTCGTCGACAGGATCATGAACACCGAGAACGTCGAACTGCTCGCGCGCACGGAGGTCCGAGAACTCCTTGGGGAGGACCGCCTGGAGGGGATCTTCGTCGAGGACAACCGCTCGGGGGCACACAGGACCCTAGGTGCCAGAGCCCTCTTCGCCTTCATCGGTGCTGAGGCCAACACGAGCTGGCTCCAAGGAGCAGTCGAACTCGACGAACGTGGCTTCGTGCTGACGGGCAAGGAGTTAGAGGGTACTGCGCTCGGGGAAGGCGCCTGGCAAGAAGAACGTTTGCGGGAGCCGTACCTCCAGGAGACGAGCATGCCTGGAGTATTCGCTGCCGGCGACGTGCGCAGCGGCTCGATCAAGCGTTGCGCCTCCGCGGTGGGGGAGGGCGCCATGGCGGTGAGGTTGGTCCACCAGTACCTGGCCGATGCCGGCGTGCAAGAGTAGGAATGGGAAGAAGGCCCTGCGCCTTGGCGACGAGACGCGGCCTGGGCCCGAGCGACATCGTTGACGCGAAAGACCTGCATTGGCCCTTTGGTCCACGTCTCGCGACCGCCCCCTCACCGGTCCGATAGGCCAGGGATCTGGCCGTTGCGGAAGGCGTCGACGAACAGGCTGTGGTCCTCGCGGACGATCTCGGAGTAGCGGGCGCCGAAGTCCACCATCTCCTGGACGAACTCCTCTTCGTTGTCGCTGATCGCCTCGATGATCTCATCCTCGGTCTGGAAGCCTACGATATTCGGGTCTGAGTCCTTGTCCGCGACACAGTGAACCTTGGCGGTTGCCCGGCCGAGGTAGTCGAGCACCGGCGACATCTGCTCGGGCTCTGTGAGATCCGACCAATCGAGGTCCTCGACGTAGGGCGAGAGCTCGGTGACGACGAAGCCGACACCGTCTATCTCGGTGTAGCCGAGCCAGGGGTCGGCGTGTGCCTGCAACGCGCGCTGCGAGACCGCCGTGCGGTGCCCGTTGTGCTTGAAGTATCCCTTGATGCGTTCGTCGTCCACGATCCGGCTCGGGGCCGCGACGTTACCCTGCTTCATCGAGATCACCACGTCGTTCTCCAGGGCCTGGGTCGGGCCTTCCACCAGGATGTTGTAGGCGGGAAGCCCGGCCGAGCCGATGCCAAAGCCCT
>JBPCIR010000166.1:0-9749 GCA_051006095.1 Rubrobacter sp.
TCGTACTTGCTGTTGTCGTTTTTGGAGGAAGATGGGAGATTTCCATCTTCTCCCCCCTCCTCTCCCCTGTGTTTTGGCGTTGTGGGGGGGGGGGGGTTTCCAAACCCCCCCCTACTCTGTTTCGCTAAACGCCCCTACTCAGCGCTCTCGCGGCAGGTCGATGATTCTGCGGCCCATGAGGCTCTCGACTAGCTCGACTGCGAGTGTGGCTGTGCCGTTCTTGATGTCGAGGATGGGGTTGACTTCGACGACGTCGAGCGAGGAAATTATTCCTGCTTCGTTGACCAGTTCCATGAGGAGGTGCGCCTCCCTGTAGGTGAGGCCTCCGCGGACGGGGGTGCCGACGCCGGGGGCGACTTCGGGGTCTACGGCGTCGAGGTCCAGGGAAAGGTGGACCCTGTCGACATGGCTCAGGCCCTTGATGGCGCTTCGCACGACGTGCGCCGCGCCGTAGGCATCGATGTCCTTCATCGTGTAGACCCTCACGCCGGCCTCGCGCAGCAGGTTCTTCTCCTCCACATCCACGGAGCGCAGGCCGATGATGATGACATCCTCGGTCCTGACGCTTGCCCCTGGACCGCCGATCCCGACGAGTTCTGGGTGGCCGCGCCCCATTATGGCCGCCAGCGGCATTCCGTGGATGTTGCCTGAAGGCGAGGTCTCTGGGGTGTTGAAGTCAGCGTGGGCGTCGACCCAGATCACGCCCGTCCGATCCCCTGAAGCGGAACGTGCGACCCCTGAGACGGTCCCGATGGCGATGGCGTGATCCCCACCGAGAAAGATCGGGAACATCCCCTCGGAGACTATGGTTGCTGCCCGATCGGAGACCTCTTCGCAGACTCTCATTACGGCGGCGAGGTGCTTGACCTCCGTCTCGGCCACGACGGTCTCGGGGATGGGCACTCCTGCGTTGCCGAGGTCGGTAACCCTGTGGCCGAGATCCTCCAGGCATGCCTCGATGCGGGCGTAACGAATGGCGCTTGGTCCCATATCTACGCCTCGCCGGTCCTGGCCCAGGTCCATTGGCACACCGAAGATCCCGACCGGCTGGCGCTCGTCGTCAAGCAAAGGCAGTCCCTCCCGAACGACGGGGATCGGCCGCCGCCTCGAAGTGTCCGTCCGGCGTGCGTCTGACCGCGTTGACCCCGCCGAAGAACATGTTGGGTGTCTCGTAGGTCAGGACACGCTCGTAGCTGTCGAGGTCCGCCGTGCTGGCACCGGCCTCGCAGGCGAAGAGATCCCCCTCCGCGTGGAAACGCGGAGCGAGGACCGCCTCCTCCAGCGTCATCCCGAAATCCAGCACGTTTATGACCGTCTGCAGGATGGCCGTGGGTATGCGCGAGGCGCCGGGCGACCCTAGCGCGATGACGCCGCCCTCCTCCGAGGAGACGACTGTCGGGCTCATATTGGAGATCAAACGCTCCCCCGGCTCGAGCGCGTGGAACCCTCTTGGGTTGAGCTCTGGCTCGCCGAGGGTGTTGTTCATCGGGATGCCCGTGCCAGGCACGACGAGCCCAGACCCGTAGCCCATGCTTGCCGTGATCGAGACGGCCAGACCATCGCTGTCCACGCACGAAAGATGCGTGGTATGTGGCGAGCCGAAGGCTGAGAAGATCCTGCGCCGCTGCTCCGCTGCGTACTCCTCCCCCGTCAGCCGCTCAGCGACCCGGCCGTTCTCCTCACCGTCGAGGTAGGCCGTCTCGCGATCCTGGAGCGCCAGCTTCATCGCCCCTGTCATAACCCTCACGTACTCTGCCTCAGGCATGGTCGCCAGCTTGTAGGCGGAGACGACTTTGAGCATCTGGGCCAGCCTCGGGCCACCGGCTGAAGGCGGGCCGTTGGTATGCATGGCCCCAGCACCGTAGCTTACGCTCATGGGCTCCCTGACGACGGCCTCGTACTCGGCGAGATCCTCCTCGGTTATGATGCCGCCCATCTCGAGCATGTAGGCGGAGATCTTACGCGCCAGCTCCCCCTCGTAGTAGAGTTCGGCCCCACCCTCCCCGATCGCCTCCAGCGTGTCCGCGAGTTCGGGGAACCGCACTTCTTCACCCTCGAGATACACCCGCTCCCCTTTATAGAAGTGCTTGCTGGTCTCGTCGGTGAGCTTCAGCACCTCCTCGGCGACCCCGAACCAGAGCGCCGAGGTCCTGCACAACCTGAACCCTTCGCGCGCGAATCTGACCGCCGGGGCCAGCGCCTCCTTCATACCGAGCCGGCCGTGGCGCGCCAGGAGCTTCTCCCATCCCCGCAGGGAGCCAGGCACGGCAGACGATGCCCCCCCGACGATGGAGCGCACTCCAGCCCCATACTTGAGGAGCATCGTCTGCGGGCTGCCGCCGGCCCCGAAGGCCGAAGCAGGTAGCCCCTTGCCTGGCATCGCGTCGTAGTAGTCGATAAGCTCAGCCCCGCCGGAAGGGTCCCTGACCAGGGCGAACCCACCGCCCCCGATCGAACTCATCAGCGGCTCGGTTACGCCAACGGCCGCCGCCGCGGCGACCGCAGCATCAGCGGCGTTGCCCCCCGCACGATACGTCTCCGCAGCGGCTTCGGCCGCGTATGGCGTACCCGCGGAGGCGGCGAAGGTAGGGTTTGGGCCTGTAGTCTCCACAGTTGGCTATTATGCACCGTCTTTACCTCATCGTGCCGCCCAAGGCCGAAAAATGCCTATCACAAAGGCAATGTGAACCGTGTAGGCGTATTCCACTTTCCGCCTAATACAGTTCCCTACCGCTTCCGTTGCTGCCACTTGGTCAAGGCGTTTACGGGTACAACCCCGTTGCGACGATCTTTTTCTGAGCGGAGAAGAACCGAACCCCGAAGAGCTACCCCGCCCATCACCGCGACCTACCCCCCTCGATTCGCGAATGGTGGCGGGCCGGTGTCACCACACCCCTAACGCGTAGACGGCCACAACAAAGCCTACCGTAAGCCCGATCAAGCTCCCTGCAAACGCCGTAATTAGCTGGGCAGGAAGAGTCGTTGCCAAGCCACTCGCCAACGTGAGCGAGCCGGTGGTGAACAGGATCGAAAGCCCCACAAACGCCTGAAAATAGACAATGACTCGCCACACGCTAGGTACGGAGTATACGGCGGAGAGTAGGAGCGCCAGGAGGAGAATCGCCAGGAGCGTGAGGCCGCAAAGCAGCCACAGCCCTAGCTGGCCGCCCACTCTGAGCGCCCACACTGCGCCAGGGGCGAAGGCCAAGATCAGTGGGAGAACAAACAGCGCATTCATCGCCACCGCCCTACTGCCCAGGCTCCGCGAGACATGCTCAGCGTCACGCAGTACAGGAACATTCCTAGGACATACTCCTTCTCTTGGGTAATTCGGTGAATAGGGGCTGCTGGCCTGACTCCTCACCCTTCGGGAGCGTGGTCGGGTGCAACCAGAGCGAGACGTGAGCAGGCTGCATCGTCTCCCTTACCACACCTACCAGGTCGCCGCTGAGTGCGTCCAGGTCTGTTTCGTCGCGCAACCGAGCGGAGAATGCTTCGAGGGTCTTTGCCGCGTCGTACTTCCTTCGATAGAAGCGCCTGTCGATGAAGGACTGGATGCGCCGCCTCAGGGGAGTAAACAACGCCGCGATCAGGAGGGTGGAAGCCACTACCGCAAGGGTGGGCTGCTGGCTGGTGAGAGCTACGAAGAGCCGCTGCAGTATGACGATGCCGCAAAAGTACATTAGCGCCAGCACAAGCGTCAGCGAACCATAGACGAGGGTGCGGTTCACGATAAAGTCTATGTCGTATAAACGATACTTGAGGATCGCGATACCCGTCGCGACGGGAAGCCCTATGAGGGGGAGCTCGTACATCAGCGAACTGGGCGGCACGAGCCCCGTCAAAACTAAGGAGAACCAGATCAGAAACACGACGACCATGACGGCGACGGCGTAGGCGAACCACTTCAGTTGCTGGCGTTCGTCGCCCCTCGACCGGCGGAAACGTACGATCACCGCCGCCCCACTCGCCACTATCAGCAGCGGGAACGTGTAGTTGAAGAGTTCGTAGACCAAACCCATGATCTCGGACTCCAACCCCAACGGGTTGCGAACGGAGGTTAGCCTGGGGTCGTTGGTCTCCGGAGAGAGCCAAGACGCCAGCGTGAAAAGCGCGACGGAACCCGCAGTCCCCCACAAAACCGGACGCCAACGCGGGGAGGGCAGCCTCCCCGTAGGAAACAGCAAGAGCAAGAACGAAACGAGAAGGAACCATCCGATCCCGCGCGCCCAGGCACCGAACCACGCAGCCCACACCCCCGCAGGCAGCGCCCCAGGGTCGGTGATCAGCGCGTAGACGCCGTATTCCAGCGTTAGCTCTCCCACTATCCAAACGAAGGCTCCAGAGAGAAAGAGCCAGCCGATCGCGTTCTCGGAGCGGTAGGAGGCGACAAGAGCGCCGACCGTAGAGTAGGCGAGAATCAACACAGGGAGGAGTACCTTGTCCCACAAGGAGGATGCGGGCTCGTTGAATGATGCAAATAACAGCGTGAGCATCGAAGTCGGCACGATCAACGCCCACACACTCCACGCAAACCAGCGGCCAGTGCGACCGCTCATGCCACCGACTCTCTCACCCGTTCCGTCACACCATCACACTACAGCACTACTGTCTCCCAAGCGTTACGACAACCGTTACGAGGATGGTTTTCTGGAATGAAGTTCAGGCTAGCAAGGCGTTCTTCCAAAAAGAAGCTTTGATTGGTGGTAGTTGGTCTACATGCTGGCACATAAAGGGTCGGGCTTGTAACTCGGCCCTTTACTTTTTCCTGCAAACTACGATATTCGATGGCGAATTGACTTGTAGTGACTCTGATTGGCTATGATACGCCGGTAGGCACACTAGCGGAAAGGGTTCGCATCTTGAGCGAGGACAGTACGGGCGTTGGCGGCAGGAGGTTCAACTCGGCCACGGACGCGGAGATCCTGAACGCCGACGTTGCAGACTCCTACTTCCACAGGACGATGGAGATCCTGCGCGCCCGCGGCCTCGCGGATACCCCCGTGCACGCCGAGCTCGCCTACAAGACCTCAGACCCCGACGACTGGTTCGTTGTCGCTGGCCTCGATGAGATTGCCTACCTCCTCGACGGCGTGGACGTCGAAGTGAGGGCCGTGCCCGAAGGCACGATCTGCCGTCCCCAGGAGCCCATCCTTACACTCTCGGGCCCGTACAGCGCATTCGGCGAACACGAGACGGCGATACTCGGTCTGCTTTGCCAGGCTTCTGGCGTGGCCACAGGGGCAGCCCGCTGCCGCCTCGCCGCCGGTGAGAGGCCTGTGATCTCCTTCGGCGCGCGCAGGATGCACCCTGCCGTCACCCCCATGATCGAACGCGCGGCCTACCTCGGGGGCTGCGACATGGTCGCCGTCGACCTGGCCGTCGAACGCCTCGGCATCCCCGCCACTGGCACTACGCCCCACGCCCTCGTCCTGGTCCTCGGCTCGACCGCCGAGGCAGCCAGCGCTTTCGACGAGGTAATGGCACCGGAGGTACCGCGCACCATAATTATTGATACGTTCGACGATGAGAAGTTCGGCGCGCTACTCGCCGCCAGGGCCATACCGGATTCGATCTCAGCGATCCGGATGGATACGCCGGGCAACCGCCGCGGTGACTTTTTGGACCTCATGCGTGAGGTCCGTTGGGAGCTGGACCGCAACGGTTTCGAGCACGTGAAGATCTTCGCCTCGGGCGGCATCGACGTCGAGTACATCCTCCACCTCAACCCGATCTGCGACGCTTACGGTGTCGGCGGCGCTATCGCGGACGCACCCATGATCGACTACTCGCTCGACATAGTGGAGGTAGACGGCGAAGACCGCTCCAAACGCGGCAAGCGCGGCGGACGCAAACGCCTCCTGGAACTGGAAGACGGCGGGCGCGAGATCCTGCCAGAGACCACCCCCGCTCCTGAGGGCGCCACAGACGTCCTGAGCCCCCTACAGGACCTGTACTCCCCCCCGCCCGAGACCGGCGCCCTGCGTCAGCGCGTCCTCGACCAGCTCGGCACCGGCGACTTCGAACTCTGAAGCCCCTTCCTCGCCGCGTAGGCCAAATTAGCTAGTCATAAATCACCCATTTGGGTGATGCCGGATCGTATCTTCTGGTCCATGATAGTGGTGTGCTCGAAGCGATATGAAGGGAGGCGTCATGGACAACTCGAACGGCGGAGCCAGAACCCTGACGTGCCCCTTCTGCTCGGAGGCCGAGCTCCGCGCCTTCGGCAGCAACTCGCTCAGGTGTGACGAGTGCGGTGGCGTCCTCGGCGGGGCGCTCCTGGAGACGCTCAACCGGATAATCTCACTCCCCGACGCGGCCGGTGTCCACGCTTGCGAGTGCGGTCACCCTGAGATGAGACGCCTTCCCGACAGTGTGTACCGATGTCCGGCCTGCGGATCGGAGGTCACCCCCATCTCCGCCCATGTATCCTGGAAGTCCCCAGAACACACCGACGCGTACTGGTCTGGCTGGCTCGACGGCCGCTACGGAGATCCTGGATGGTTCACCAACAACGCCCGCCTGGCCAAATGGGAAGGTCCGTCGGACCGCCTCGACTACTACCGTGGCCACCGCGCCGGATACGAGGCCCGTCTGCGGAAGTCCAGGCTCGTCGAAGCGTCATAGCAGTTCGTCACGTCCCGCGCGAGCTTATGACCAGGTAGTAGCTACACGACCCCTCGCCTGCATTGTCGAAGCGGTGCGGCACGTCAGCCTCGAAGTACACCGCATCACCCTCCCCGAGCAGATACACCTCGCCGCCGAGCGTCGCCCTCAAATTCCCTCGCTCGACGACGATGTGCTCTTCGACACCCCTGCGGTGCGGCGGAAACTCGCCCGAAGTGGAGCCTTCGGGGATCTCGTTGCGGACAAACTCGACGCCCCTGCCGACAAAGTTAGGCGAAAGAAGCTGACGCTCGAACCCGGTCTCGGGGTCGCGCATGACCATGCGCCTCTCCCTTGGCACGACGACGACCTCGCGCCGCTCCTCCATGCCGGCAAGCTGCGAGAGCGTCACGCCAAGCCCCTCAGCCAGCTTAGCGGCGACTACGAGCGTGGGGTTCTTCTCCCCGCGCTCGAGCTTGGAGATCATGGCCCTACTCACCCCGGAAATCTCCGCCAGCACCTCCAGCGTCAGACCTCTCCCTCGGCGTAACTCCTTCACACGCCCCCCCAACCGCCCAGAAGAGACCGCGGCGACCATCGTAGAACGTCCGCTTGCAACCGTATCGTCCATTTGGTAGAAGTAATTCTATCATGGTAGATTCTATGGGGATACTGATCTCGGCGCTTCCTTTCGCCGTCGCGGCCGTGGGGTTGGCAGGCCTGGGGTGGCCTGCATCGGGGGCCGGTGCGGCGGCGTTGGCGACGGCGGTGTTGGGGGCTGTGGTGTGGCCGGAGCTTGAGGCCACCGCGGTGCCTGGGGCTTTGCTCGGAGGACTCGGGACCTCGGCCCAGGTGCTGTACGTACTGTTCGGAGGGTTGTTACTCTACAATCTGCTTTCGGCGGGAGGGGCAGTCGAGGCCGTGTCGCGGTTCCTCGGGAGACTGGAGCCCGACCGTGTGGCGCTCGCGGCGGGGGTTGTGGTAGGGGTGGCGCCTTTCTTCGAGTCTGTCACGGGTTTCGGGGTGGCCGTGGTCATAAGCGCCCCGATCCTGCTAGCAGCGGGGTTCACACCGCTAAGGGCGGCCGTGCTTGCGACCTGGGGCCAGTGCGCCGTGCCGTGGGGCGCGCTCGGTGTTGGGACCGTGATCGGTGCCCACCTCGCGGGGATGGACTTCGGGAGGCTCTCCGACGCGAGCGCATTCTTGAGCCTCCCCCTCTTCCCCGTCTACGGCGTCGCCGCTATCGCGCTCGCTGGCGGGTGGACGGGCGTACGCCGGCGCGGGGCTGAGGCGATCGTACTCGGGCTAGTCGCAGGGGCTGCGACTATCGTGACGAGCCTTTACCTGGTGCCCGAGCTCGCTGGTGCCGTCGGAGGACTCGCCGCCACGGCGGTCTTCCTGGCGCGAAGGCGTCACCGGCTCTCTGGGGTTCCCGTACGCGCGCTGGTCCCTTACGCGTTCCTTCTCGCGCTGCTCGCTGTGGCGAACGGCATCGGAGATCTGCGCTCGCTCCTCGAACAGCTCGGTCCCGTCTTCGACGGTCCTGGCCTACCTTTGCTTATTTCCGGGGTGTTCGCGGCGCTGCTTTTGGGTCTCGGTGGAGACGCGGCCGGGGCTGCCGTGCGGAGAACAGCGACTCAGTGGATTCCGACGGCAGCGGCCGTCCTTACCTTCGTTCTGGCTGGAGAAGTGGTGGCAGAGAGCGGTGCAGCCGGGCTACTTGCCGGAGGCGCAGAAGCCCTCGGTGTCTTCTTTCCCGCTGTCTCGCCGGTGCTCGCCGCACTCGGCGGGGCACTCACCGGCTCCAACGCGGCCTCGAACGCATTGTTCATGCCGCTTCAGGTCGAGGCCGCGCGGGGACTCGATATATCGGAGGAGCTCACGGCCGCGGTGCAGAACGTCGCAGGGAGTCACGCCAGCATGCTAGCCCCGCAGCGCATGGTCCTCGCGGCCACGGCAACGGGCCTGCTTGGCAGAGAAGGTGACATCCTGCGGGCCGCGGTCGCCCCCGTAGCCGTCTCGATCGGCGTGCTCGCGCTCCTCGGGATGTTCCTCGATTAGAGCGGTGCGCAAAGAGGGATGCAAGCATTTCAGCACTTCAGCCAGTCAGCAAACACAGAGCTGACTGGCTGAAGTGCTGACTGGCGCGTGGTGCGTAAGTCTTTTGCGGGTTCGACCGGTCCTGGACCTGCGCGGGCGTTATGCGGTTATTGGGGAGATTTCGGGCGTGGGCTCTGAAGTTGGTGTTTCCTTGCCCGCGGGCTGGGTTGCGATCTCGCACTTCTCGAGGAGGGCGATGGCCTTCTTGTAGAGCTCTTCCTCGGTACTTGCGTATCGACCGCCCTCGAAATCTTCTCTGTCACTGATTACCTGCATCACAATGATGCTACACGTCCTACCTCGCCTTCAGGTTACAGAAGTGCAACAGTCCGGTAAGAGTCCGGTAACGCGAGAGAGGGCGCCTCTGCCGAACGCTACGTCGAGCACCGCCTGTACGACATTGCCCTCACGTGAAGGTAGCCGTGGCCGTGCCACTCCCTCCTATGGACGCCGCTTCGATGGTGTCGGTTCCAGCCGTGCCGTTGTTGGTGAACGTGAAAGTGGCCACGCCATGGTCGTCGGCCACGCTTACCCCCGTTTCGCCGGCGTCGGGCCCTTCGGTAATCTTGAAGACCACTGGTATATGTGAGGCAGAAGATCCATCAACGCTAACCACGGTGGCGGTTAGCGTGTGGCTGGCACCCGCGGCCAGCGGCACTGCGGCATCCACCGGGGCTGTCGCCGGCGCGATCGTGACGGTCGGTGCCGTGCTCGTGGCGCCGGTGGTCAGGGCCACTTTCTCTGTCCCCTCCCTCGCGTCAGCGCTGCTCTTGACACCGAAGTAGGTGCCGACCAGACCTACGATCGCGCCGAACAGCGCCGTCAGGAACCCTAGTGCCTGGGACGTGTCTGGGAACTGATCGAGGAAGATCAGGATGACGAGGAACCCGACCGTGACCGCCCCGATGCCCAGAGCCACCACGTATAGATTTCCATAGTCCAGCCACGTCCGCTCGTCCTTGGACAAACTCCCGCTCCGCATTCCCGTCCGGATCAGCAGGAAGACGATAGCACCGATAGCGGCTATCAGAACGAATACGAGC
>JBPCIR010000167.1:0-3188 GCA_051006095.1 Rubrobacter sp.
CCCGAGCCCTTGAACGAGATACCGACGGGATGGAGGACTTTCCTGACCGGCGCGCCGCACTCGACGCAGGACGCGAGGGGGTCTTCGGACAGCTTCTGCATCACGTCGAAGACGTGCCCGTTCTCACACTTGTATTCGTAGATCGGCATCCAGCCTCCATTATAGGTGCTCGTGAATCCTAATTATACAGGCTGGATAGACTTACGGTCCCGCCCGACCCGGCGGTTATCTAGGTCGCTGACCAGGGTCGAGTTCCCCCGAGCTGAAGTCCTCCCTCAGGTGCTCCCGGGCGGCTTCGACGAGCCTGGGATCAGCGCAGATCTCCTCTATCTCGAGGGGCGTTGCGTTGCGCCGCACGTACTCCTCCTGTACCACGTCACCAAGGTGCGCCCCTTCGCCCAGGCGGTGGATGATGTACTCGATGACCCTCTCCTCCCGGGCTGAAGGCTGATTGCCGCCGAACAACCTGTCCCAGAAAGATCTCTTCCTCTCTTCCGGCACTCGAGTCCTCCTTGTTCCTGGTCCGAAGACGCCAGTAGTGTGCGCCCACAGTATACCCACCGGCAGAAACCCCCCGCAAAACGTGCCGGGCCGACGCTACGCCCGCGCTCGAACGCCGACGAGCGACTCGGCGATCTGGACGGCGTTCGTCGCCGCGCCTTTGAGCAGGTTGTCGGCCACGCACCAGTACTGGACCACGTTACCCTCAACACGTACCCGCCCGACGTAGGTTCCCTCTTCTCCGGCGACCTCAAGCGGCGTCGGGAAGTCGTCCGAGACCTCGACGCCGGGCGCCGCTCCTAGCGCTTCGAGCACCTCGGGGAGATCAGCCTCACGCTCCGTCTCGACGTAGACGCTCTCGGCGTGGCCCGTGTGGACCGGGATCCTGACGGCGGTCGCGAACAAGGGAAGGTCTGGTAGAGACAGGATCTTACGGGTCTCCTCCCGCATCTTGGTCTCCTCGGTGGTGTAGCCGTCGTCGCCGAAGCCGCCGATCTGGGGTATTGCGTTCCCGACTATGGGCCTGGGGAACGCATCCTCCCTGCCGTTCTCCAGAGCCTCGACCCCGCTGCGTCCCGCGCCGGAGACCGCCTGGTAGGTCGAGACGACGACCTTCTTCAGGCCGAACTCGCGCGCGAGCGGCGCCAGCGTGATGACCATCTGGGTGGTTGAGCAATTGGCGTTGGCGATAAGGCCTTCGTGGCCTTCGAGCGAAGCCACGTTCACCTCGGGGACGACGAGCGGCACCTTCGGGTCGAGCCTGAAGTCGCTGCCGTTGTCGATGACGACTGCGCCGCGCGAGATCGCCTCATCGGCGAGCTGGACGGCGGCCCCCTTCTCCCCTTCCGTACCGGCGAAGAAGGCGATGTCAACGCCCTCGAAGGCCTCCGGCTCGGCCACCCCGACCTCGAACGTCTCCCCAGCGAGGACCGCGCTACGGGCGCTCCTTGCAAGGATCCGCAACTCTTTCAGCGGAAAGTCCCTACGCCTCAGCTCGGCGACCAGCCTGTCCCCCACGAGCCCGGCCCCGACGACCGCCACCGTATACCCATCACTCATAAGATCCTCCACACCAAACTACCTGAAACCTACAGCGCCTTGTGCGCGATGTCCAGCAGGTCCCAGACCACGCCGCTCGCCGTGCGTTGCGGGCCCGCTCCAGGCCCGCGCACAGTGAGGGTAACATCCGAGTAGCGGCGCGTGCGGAAGTCGACGACACTCTCGGGGCCGCTGATGGGCCCGAAAGGGCTCTCCACCGGCGTGTCCTGCAGGCCGACCGTAATGGGGCCCTCCTTCGGGATACGGACCAGGTAGCGGAGCATGTGGAGTTCCTCGACGGCAAGGAGGCGCGCTGCGAAAGCCTCATCGTGCTCGGGGAGACACTCCATAAACTCCTCCAGCGGGACGTCTTCTAGGCCTACCGGGACCAGTGACTCGTAGGGGATCTCCTCGGGTTCTATCTCCCTTCCCATCATGCGCGCCAGGATGATGGCTTTGCGGGCCACGTCGAGCCCCGAGAGGTCGTCGCGAGGGTCGGGTTCGGCGTAGTGGAGATCTACAGCCTCCCGCACCGCCTCGGAGAACGACCGGCCACCCTCGACCGCGCTCATGACGAAGCCGAGGGTGCCGCTCGGGCTCGCCTGTATCTCCAGTATTTCATCCCCCGTCTCCAGCAGGCCTTCCATGGTCGAGATTATGGGCATGCCGGCCCCGACCGTGGCCTCGTGCCAGAGACGGTCAGGGATCATGCGCATTAGCTGGCGGTACTGGGCCGTGCTGCCAGAGAGCGGTCCCTTGTTGGAGAGCACGAGGTAGGCCCCGCCCCTTATCCCGAGCAGGTCGAGGTCGAAGGTGCCGCCATGCACGGCCACGTCGACGATTACGCGCGTGAAGCCCGGTTCGGGCTCCGAGCCGAGCACGCCTTCGAGCGGTTCGACGCCAAGCTCGGCGAGCGTGCCGCCTTCCTCCTTGAGACGTATCGCCTGCGGGAGCGACTCCTCACCGACAAGCGCACCCGAAGTATCCGAGACGGCGCGGTACCTCACCTCGATGCCGCGGCGTTCGAGCCAGCGTTTGCGCTCTTCCAGGACTATCTGGGCGACGGCCCGCCCAACGTGCCCGAGGCCGAGCTGGACTATCTCCAGCCGCCTCACGCCACCTCTTCGCCGGCGAAGTCTCCCGCGGGTGGGATCAGCCGTGCGTGCAGCGCGCGTAGCGCATCGAGGCCAACGTCGGCGGAGACGACGAAGACGAGCCCGGCGGCCGCGATGCCGAAGTGTTGTACGGGGATACCGGCCTCACGCAGGCAACGCCTGCCGAGCTGGAGATCCTCGTCTTCCGGCGAGCCGATGCAGACGACCATCGCGGCCCTTCCTTCACGGCCATCCGTACAGGGGATCTCCATGGCCACGTTCTGCCTGAGCGCCACGCAGCGGACGCCGGCCCCTGGATCGAAGCCCGTGACGTGCGTGCCTGCTCCATCCGGCGCGAACGTGTTGCGGACGAAGACCTCGATGCCGGCCTCGGAGGCGGGCTCCATCGTCCTCGGATGCAGGACCTTCGCTCCGAGGCCGGCGAAGATGCCTGCCTCCCTGTAGGAGAGGCGCGGCATCAGGGAGGCGTCTGGGACCAGACGCGGGTCGGCATCGAGAACGCCGTCGACGTCGGACATGATCCAGACCTCATCA
>JBPCIR010000168.1:0-9926 GCA_051006095.1 Rubrobacter sp.
TCGACGGGGCGACGGGGATCATACTGAATATCACGGGCGGCCCCGACCTCGGACTCTTCGAGGTCAACGAGGCGGCGGAGATCGTCCACAACGCGGCGCACCAGGACGCGAACCTGATCTTCGGCGCGGTTATCGACGAGAACAACGGTGATAGGGTGAGCGTGACCGTGATAGCCACGGGCTTTGACCAGCGTCTCGCCAACCAGCGCAGGTCCGAGCGTCCCGCCGCCGAGTCCCAGCAGCAGGAGGAGCCCGTCGCCTCGCAGGAGACCGGGGACGTACTCGACATACCGGCCTTCCTCAGGCGCAGGTAGGCTCACGCCACCGGCGTGCGCAGGGCCGATACCCAGACCGATTACGGCGCCCCCTCAGCGGTCAACACCGCCAGAGGGGGCGCCGTATATGTCGCACCGGAAGGGGTGCCGGAAGGAGCCGGGATCTACTTCTTCACCCGGCTCGGCGGCGTCTCGGAACCCCCCTACGACTCACTCAACGTCTCCAGGAAGGTCGGTGACGCCCCCGAGGCGGTCGATGAGAACCTCGCCCTGATCAGGGACGCTATGGATCTCAGGCCGGCCGCGTGGGTCCGCCAGGTCGCGGGGGACAACGTGGTACGCGTCTCCGAGCCGGGCTTCGCCGGTGAGGCCGACGCGCTCGTCACCGCCGAGCCGGACCTCTGCCTCTCTGTGGCCGTGGCCGACTGCGTTCCCGTCGCGCTCGTCAGCGAGCTCGAGGTTGGAATGGTCCACTCAGGCTGGCGCGGCACTCTCGCGGGCGTCACGGGCAAGGCTGCACAAAGGCTCGCAGGGTCCCGTGTTCGGGCCTATATCGGGCCCTCCATCCGCCGCTGCTGCTACGAGGTGTCGGAGGAGCTCGCCGCGACGTTCGCAACGGAATTCGGGGACGAAGTGGTCTCTGGCCGCAAACTTTCTTTACAAGACGCCATAAGGCTGGATCTCGAAAAATACGGAGTCGAGGTCAGCGACCTGGGGCTCTGTAGTGGGTGTAGGCCGGATCTCTTCTACTCCCATCGCAAGCAGGGCCCGCTCACGGGACGAAACCTCGCGTCGGTTGTGAAGGATACCCGTTGAGCGTGCGCGTTACGGGAACCGAGATCCGGGAGCGGCTCGCTGTCGTGCGCGAGAACATAGACAGGGCATTGGAGAGGAGCGGACGGAGTGAGGAAGAGGTCCGCGTCCTCGTCGCGACCAAGTACTACGCCCCGGAGCAGCTCTCCGCACTCGCCGAAGCGGGCGCAGGTCTCGTCGGCGAGAACCGGGCCGAGGATCTCATCGAGAAGCAGGAGCTTTTCGGCGACCGCTTCGATTGGCACTTTATCGGCCACCTCCAGAGGCGCAAGGCGAAGGTCGTCGTGCCCAGGGTGACCCTGGTGCACTCCGTGGATTCGATGCGCCTGATCGAAGAGCTCGGAAAGAGGGCCCCGGAGGCCGGAACCGACATCCTTATCCAGGTAAACGTGGCCGATGAAGAGTCCAAGTACGGCGTCTCCGAAGAGGAGGTCGAAGCCCTCCTCGAGACCGCGGCAGAGACCGGGGGGAGAGTCAGGGCGAGAGGGTTCATGACGCTAGCCCCATTGGTCGATGACCCCGAAGAAGTACGCCACGTCTTCGCGAAACTTCGTACGATCCGTGATAGGCTACGGAAAAGTTGGAGTCCGCACTTCGATCTCTCGGAACTCTCCATGGGCATGAGTGGTGATTATGAGGTAGCGGTCGAAGAGGGAGCGACCGTGGTCAGGATCGGGCGGATGCTAATAGAGGAGGATGGGCCCGTAAGGAGGCAGGATGGGAGTTAGAGACCGTCTGAACCGGATCGCGGCCTGGTTCGGATTCGGTGTCGATGATGAGGACTATTACGAGGACGAAGAGGAAGAAGAGCGCCGTTACGCCGGCGAAGCCTACGCAGGCGGGGCGCGCGGCGCCGAGCCGGGGCCGACCGTGAGGCGCGTCGGCAGGTCCGAACGTTCTTCGGCCTTTGGTACTTCGCTGGGAGACCTCTTCGGTAGTGAAGCGCCAGGGAGGGGGGAGCGCTACGGAGGCCAGAACCCGCCGGCGCACTTGCGGCCTGTCCCCGACCAGCGCACTACCCGTGTAAGCGTCCTCGAACCCTCCAGCTTCAACGACGCCCAGAACCTGGCCGACCGCTTCAAGCGGCAGCAGCCCGTGATCCTGAACCTCCAGAACGTCGACGGCGACCTGAGTCGCAGGATGGTGGACTTCTGCTCGGGCCTGACCTACGCGCTCGACGGCAACATCCAGTCCGTTGCCAACAGGGTCTTCCTGCTCACGCCGCGCGACGTCGAGGTGAGCGCGGAGGAGCGTAAGCGCATCGCCGAGCGGGCGTTCTTCAACCAGCTCTAAGAGCCTTCCAGGGGGACTTTGAAGAAGGTCGGGATAATTGGGGCGGGTAAGATCGGGGGCTCGCTCCTCCTCAGGCTCGCCGAGTCCGGCGGGTTCGACCTCGGCGTAAGCGACATCCATCCCGAGCAGCTGAGGCCCTACAAGGAAGTCGGGGTACGTACGACTTCATCGAATCAGGAGCTCGCCGAGACCAGCGACCTCATCATCGCCGCCGTCAAACCCTGGGACGTGGCGCAGGTGATGGAGGAGATCTCACCCTCTTTCAGAGGTAATAACAAGGCCGTCACGAGCGTCGCCGCCGGTGTATCCATCGCACGTATCTCCGAGAGCCTACCGCAGGGGACGGCGATCCTGCGCGTGATGCCGAACGTGTGCGCTTCGGTGGGGCTCGGCTCTGCGGTGGTCACGGCGAACGAGGCCGGCCGCGCGGCGCTGCCGACGGTCATGGATATCTTCAGGCACGTGGGCGAGGTGCTGGAGTTGCCGGAACGCCTCTTCGACGCGGCGACGGCCCTGCACGGCTCGGGACCGGCCTACGTCGCGCTCTTCGCCGACGCCTTGATCCAGGCCGGCGTTAGGGAGGGCATACCGCGTGATGTCGCGCGCAGGCTCGTTATTGGTACCATAGGCGGGACGGCGGTGTTATTGAAGGAGCGGAGTGCCCACCAGGTGAGGGATGAAGTAATGACGCCAGGCGGCACGACGGCGGCGGCGTTCGTCGCGATGGAGAAGGCAGGCTTCGTGGCCGCGGTCTACGACGGGGTCGAGGCGGCGACCGAACAGGCGCGGGGACTCGGCGGATGACGGTGGCCCTGCTGCAGCAGTTCGGGTTTAGCGTAGCGAGCCTGCTATCCGGGGCCGTAACCTATACGTACTACATACTATTCGGATTCATCATCGCCTCGATCCTCTTCTCCTGGTTCCCAGGCTACCCTTCGAGCAGCTTCATGCAGGCCGTCTTCGACGCGGTCAAGGCCGTGACCAACCCCATACTCTGGCCCATAAGGAGCCGCGTGCCGATGCTGCAGCTCGGCGGGTTCGGGATAGACCTCTCGCCGATCATCGCGATCTTCGGGCTCTTGATCGCAAGGACCTTGCTTCTGCTCATCATTGCAAACTTCATAGAACCAGTTACGGGGTGATCCAAGATGCCGATACGACCCATCGATGTAAGGCGTAAAGAGTTCAAGAACGGCTTCCGCGGCTACGAGGCGAACCAGGTCGACGATTTCCTCGACGCCGTGGCCGACGAGTTCGAGCGCAACTATACCGAGAACCAGAGGATGCGTGAGGAGGTGTCGAGTCTTCGCGACCGGCTGCAGCAGTTCGAGGACCTGGAAGGTTCGATAAGGGCCGCCCTCGTCCACGCCGAGCAAGCGTCCAACGACCTCCGCAGGGCCGCGACCCAGGAGGCGGAGGGCATAAAGCAGAGCGCCCAGAGGGAGGCTGACTTCACCATCAGGGAGGCGCAGAGCCGCTCTCATCAGATGCTCGCCGACTCCTCGGCGCGCATAGAACGCGTCAAGGACTCCTACGAGGCGCTGCAGGAGGCGAAGAGGAGCTTCGCGAACGACTTCCGCTATCTCTTGAAGACCTACACGGATATGATGGAGAACATGGAGGTGGCCTCGGCCAGGGAGATCGAAGCGTCTCTGCGCGAGCGCCTCGATACTGAGTCCATCGCCGTCGTCCGCGAAGCCGCCCAGGAAGAGGCGAGGGCCGCCGAAGGGGCGATGTCGGCGGAAGAGGCGATGGTCACGGCAGAGGCGATGGCCGCGGCAGAGGCGATGGCCGCGGCAGAGGGTGACGAGGAGCCTGTGCCCCAGGATATGGACGATACGCTCTCAGGGCTCGAGGTCGTCGAGCCCGCGGAAGAGGAGCCCGACGTCCAGGAAATGGGGCCGGCGGCGGATGAGCAGCCGACCGAGGTGATCCGGGCGGAAGGGAGTGGACCGCTCGCCGCCGAGACCGAAGAGCCTCAGCCCGAAGACCTCGAGGTCGCTGATGAGCCTGAGGTGGAGTCCTCCACCGCGCAAGACGAGGGGGCCGAGGCTCTCGAGGAGGCTCCCGTGTCCGAGCCAGAGGCGGCGGACGAAGTGGAGCAAGAGGAGCCCTCGCTGGCTGAGGAGAGCAGCTCGCAAGAGTTCTTCGACAAAGAACAGGGCGAGCGCTCGGACAGCCGCATCTTCAGAGCCAGCCGCTTTCTGCGCCGGCGTGAGTAAGGCTCTAGACCTGCCGTAGCAGCGTGCCTCTCAGGAGCTTTACAGTAGACCCTGCCGAGACGGGAGAGCGTCTCGATAGGCTCGCCGCCCGGCGGCTCGGGACGAGCAGAAACCTCGTTCAGCGGCTGATCGAGCAGGACCTGCTGCTCGTCGACGGTGGAGTAGCCTCTCGTTCCTACAGGGTCAGAGAAGGGCAAAGCGTCGAGGCCCAGGTTCCCGAGGAGGGACTCTCGCCCGAAGAGATTGCCGTCCCCGTAGTCTTCGAGGACGAGCACATCCTGGTCGTCGACAAGCCTGCTGGGCTCGTCGTGCATCCAGGCGCCGGCAACCCTTCGGGTACGCTAGTGAACGCACTCCTCAACAGGGACATATCTGGAGGGGACGATCCGTCGAGGCCCGGCGTCGTTCACCGACTCGACCGCGACACATCGGGCCTGATGGTGCTCGCGAAAGGCGAGCCTGCCTACTCCAGGCTCGTCAAGATGATGTCGGCCAGGAGGGTGGGCCGTGTCTACAGGGCGATCGTGGAGGGGAGAGGGCTGCCCAGGACGGGGACGATCGACTCCCCCGTCGGCCGTGACCCCGAGAACCCGACGCTAATGGCCGCGGGTGTTGGAAAGTCAGCGATCACGCACTTCGAAGTACTCACAGAAGCCGCGGGACATGCGATGCTCCGCGTGCGGCTCGAGACAGGGAGGACGCACCAGATCAGGGTTCACCTCTCGGCAATCGGCCATCCTGTGTATGCTGACCCGCTGTACGGCAACCAGGTCCCCGGCCATCGTCTCTGGCTTCACGCCGAACGGCTCTCCTTCGAGCACCCCGTGAGCGGTGAGACGCTGATGTTCCACTCAGACATCCCCAAGGATTTGCGGAGTACAGCCATCGGGCTTGACGGTACCTTTGCCCTCTGGTAGGTTGACCTGCAGCATACCGATCCTTTAACGGCGTCCCGTGAGACGCGAAGGAGGCAGGTCATGGGCAGATCGAGCGTCTACGAATGCGCTCACTCACAGGTGCTTTCCCCGGACGATCTGGACCGTTCGCTACGCCGCATCTCGCACGAAATATTGGAACGCAACGCTTCGTGCCTCGACAGCCTCGCGCTCGTCGGGGTGCTCTCCCGCGGGGTCCCCCTGGCGCAGAGGATCTCGGCTAACGTCCGCCAGTTCGAAGGTTTGGATCTCCCCGTCGGGTCTCTGGACATAACGCTCCATCGCGACGACCTGCAGCAGGATGACCCTGAGGTGCGAGGCAGCAACGTGCCGTTCGACGTTACCGGGAAGACCGTGGTGCTCGTTGACGACGTTCTCTATACGGGGAGGACTGCCCGTGCCGCGATGGACGCGCTACTCGAACAGGGGAGGCCGGCCGCCATTCGGTTGGCGATCCTGGTCGACCGGGGCCACAGAGAGTTGCCAATACGGGCCGACCACGTCGGCAAGAACGTGCCTACCGCGCGCGGCGAAAGGGTGCTTGTCAACCTTGAGGAGTCCGATGGGGAGGACGGGGTGATCGTCGTTGGAGACTAGGAGCTTTCTTACCCTCGAAGACGTTGGCCGCGAGGATATCCGGGAGATCCTCGACCTCGCGCGCGCGTTCGCGGAGGGTCGCGTCAGGGACGCGCTCGAGAACAAGACCGTCTGTCTGGCCTTCTTCGAGGCCTCGACGAGGACGGCGGTCACCTTCGAGCTCGCCGCGAGGCGTTCAGGGGCGCATGTGATCTCACTCTCCGAGAAGGGATCTGCCATCTCCAAAGGCGAGTCCCTCATCGATACTATCGTCACCCTCGACCGTCTCGGGGCTGACGCGATCGTGCTGCGGCACCAGGCCGCGGGAGCAGCGGCCCTCGCATCCAGCCACACTTCGGCGCCCGTGATCAACGCCGGCGACGGCTGCGGCCAGCACCCTACCCAGGCTCTCCTCGACCTCTACGCCCTGTCCGACGCTCTGGGCGGCTTCGAAGGGCTCCAGGGACGCCGCGTCGCGATCGTCGGCGACGTGCTGCATAGCAGGGTCGCGCGCAGCGTCATACCCGGCTTTTTGCAGGCCGGGATGGAGGTAGCCCTCGTTGCCCCCATGACGCTACTGCCGCCGGACGCAGATGCTCTTGGCCTCCCCATTCTCTCCTCCGTGGACGAGGCGCTGGAGTGGGGAGCGGACGTTCTCTACATGCTGCGGCTGCAGAGGGAGAGGATGACGGGCGCGCTAATACCCTCCGTCGCCGAGTACGCTACGTTCTACGGTGTATCCCGGCGCCACCTGGAGACCGGCGCGCTGGTCATGCACCCTGGCCCCGTCAACAGGGGAGTCGAGATCTCCGGCGACGTCGTCCTCGATGCCTCGTCCCTGATCCCCGACCAGGTCGCCGCCGGTGTCTGTGTCCGTTCGGCCGTCCTCGCCCTCTCGACAGGCGCGGCCCAGCGGGTCGCCGCGTGATGCTAGAGGACAATAACTCTGCGGAACTGGTCATACGTCGGGCTTACGTGCTCGACCCCGCTACCGGCCTCGACGGGACCATGGACGTACGCCTATCATCGGGCCGTGTCGCGGAGATCGGCCAGGAACTGCGCGGGCCTCGCGAGCTCCACGCCGACGGCCTGCACCTCTTCCCCGGTTTCGTAGACGTCCACGCCCACTGGCGCACGCCGGGGCGTGAAGACGAGGAGACCATAGAGAGCGGCTCGGCCGCCGCCGCAGCTGGCGGCTTCACCGGCGTCGTGATGATGCCGAACACCGATCCCATCGTGGATCGTCCGGTGGTCGTGAGCGGCCTGGTGCGCCGCGTGGAGCGAGAATCGAGGGTTCGGGCCCTCGTTTCGGCGGCCCTCCACGTCGGGCTCGCCGGTGAGCGTCTGACGGAGATGCGCCTACTAAGGGAAGCGGGGGCGTTCTGCGTCTCCGATGACGGGCTCGGGACGGCCTCGGCGGGCGTCCTCAGGAACGCCATGCTCTACGCCCGCTCGGCGGGACTGCCCGTGATCCTGCACTGCGAGGACCACACGCTGGCAACCGGCGTCGTGCACGATGGGGTGGCCGCCTCGCTCGCAGGACTACCGGGCTCTCCGGCCAGCGCAGAGGATGCCGCCACGGCAACGGCCCTTATCCTCGCCGCAGAGACGGGTGCGAAGGTGCACATAACCCACGTCTCCACGGCCCTCTCGGCCGCCCTCGTAGGCTTCTTCGAGGACAGGGCCGACGTCACCGCCGACACGACACCCCACCACCTCACGCTAACAGAAGATCTCGTCGCGACGCTCGACGGTCTCTACCGCGTCAACCCGCCGCTCCGACCCGACGCCGACCGCCTCGGCGTCGAGCGGGCCCTGCGAGAAGGCGTCCTGGATATCGTCGCCACGGACCATGCCCCCCACGCCGCGGAAGAGAAGGAGTTACCTATTGAGGAGGCCGCGCCAGGGTTCCTCGGCCACGAGACGGCCTTCGCCGCGCTCTACACCGACCTTGTCCTCGATGGTAGGCTCTCACTGGCTCGTCTGGTTGAGGCGATGAGCTGCGCCCCTGGCCGGTGGGTCGGTACCGGAGGCAGCCTGGCCGTCGGCGTGCCGGCGGATCTTGCGCTCGTCGACCTCTCGGAGGAGTGGACCGTAGGGAAGGGCACGCTCGTCAGCCGCTCCTCCAACTCCCCTTATCTCGGGCGGACGCTTGCGGGCAGGGTAGTGGGTACCATAGTTGGCGGCGAGCCGGTACACGACAGGACTGGAGCAAGATTTGGATTACGTGCGTAGCAGGGCGACGCTGGTTCTCGAGGACGGGGCAGCCTTCGAGGGCTGGACCTTCGCCGGTGAAGGCGAGGTCGCCGGCGAGGTGGTCTTCACCACGAGCATGGTCGGCTATCAGGAGACGATTACGGATCCTTCTTACAGGGGCCAGATCCTGCTCTTCACCTACCCGCTCATTGGGAACTACGGCGTGATCCCCGGCGACGACGAATCTCAGAAGGTCCAGGCGGCGGCCGTCCTCGTCCGCGAGTACACGCCCCACCCGAGCAACTGGGCGAGCAAACGTTCCCTGGCAGACCTTCTCGACGAAAACGGGGTTCTCGGCGTCGAGGGTATGGACACCCGTGCCCTTACGCGGCACCTCAGGGACAGGGGCGCGATGCGCGGTGTGATCTCGCCCTCAGAGTCAGACCGTAACGTCCTGCGCGAGAGGGCGAAGGGCCACCCTTCGATGGTCGGACTCGACCTCGCCTCGACAAGTTCGGAGCTCACTGAGCCCACGCTGCTTCCCGCCTTCGGAGAGGAACGCTGCCGCGTAGCCGCCATCGACTACGGGGTGAAGGGTTCGATCTACAGGGAGCTCCGTAGCCGCGGGACCACTGTCCTCGCCATGCCTGGCTCCACAGGCTTTGAAGAGATCCTCGCCACCGAACCCGACGGCCTCTTCCTCTCCAACGGTCCCGGCGACCCGGCTGCCCTCGGCGAAGCGGTCGACACCCTGGGTCCGCTGCTTGGCGAAGTCCCGACCTTCGGGATCTGCCTCGGACACCAGCTTCTCGGGCTCGCCCTAGGTTGCGAGACGTACAAGATGCCCTTCGGCCACCATGGCGCGAACCATCCCGTCAGGAACCTCGAGACGGGGCGCATCGAGATAACGAGCCAGAACCACGGCTTCGCCGTAAGCGAGGATTCACTCCCCGACGGTGTCGAGCTGACCCACCGCAACCTCTACGACGGCACCGTCGAAGGCATCGCGAGCAAGGGACATAGGGCCTGGAGCGTACAATATCATCCAGAGTCGAGCCCTGGCCCGAGGGATTCGGGCTACCTCTTCGAGGAGTTCGTGAATAGTATCTCAGAGAAGGCGCGGGCCTAGCGTGCCGCGGCGCGACGACATCTCGAGTGTCCTGATCATCGGCTCTGGTCCGATCGTGATCGGGCAGGCCGCTGAGTTCGACTACTCGGGCACCCAAGCCTGCCGCGCTCTGCGCGACGAGGGCTACCGGGTCATCCTCGTAAACTCCAACCCTGCGACCATAATGACGGACCCCGAGGTCGCGGACGCGACCTACGTCGAGCCCCTGACAGTCGAAACCTGCACCGAGATACTGCGCCGCGAGCGCCCCGACGCCCTGCTCCCCACCCTCGGAGGCCAGACCGCCCTCAACCTCGCCGTCGAGCTCTACGAGGCAGGCGTCCTCGATGAACTCGATGTGGAGCTTCTCGGCGCCTCCATACCTTCGATCCGCAAGGCGGAGGACCGCCGGCTCTTCTCGGAGGCCATGCGCCGTATCGGCCTGAACACACCCCCGAGCCGCACGGTCCGCAGCCTCACCGAGGCCGAAGAGCTCGCAGCGGAGATC
>JBPCIR010000169.1:0-6610 GCA_051006095.1 Rubrobacter sp.
CGGCCGCACCGGTTTCAACCGAACCCGGTTCGCGCCTCGGGCGGGGATCTAGGCCCTGCTAGGCGATCGCAGGTACAGGGCATCGCCAGCTCCCCGCTTAGCGCGGCCCGCCGATTCTACCAGAACCCTGCAGGGTGTCAGCCGGTGCCTGCCCATGTTGTCTTGCTCGGCCTGTATCCCTCCTCATAGTGGATTCCCGCTTGCGCGGGAATGACGTTTGAGGGAAGACCTCCCATGCGGTCTCACAGCCCGAACGCCCCGTTCTAACGTGTTCGACATCACTTGCTGAAGTGCTAAACAGTCCGCAAGTCTTATTCTCCGTCTTCCATGAGTACGTCCAGGAGTAGCGCTGCAGACCAGGAGAAAAGGATCGAGCCGAGCCCATTGCCTGTAAGGGGGTCGAAGTACTCGTGGAAGCCCTGGTCTCTGCAAAGTTCGACGATGGTCTTTCGCAGGCGCTGAGCGTGATCCTGGTAGCCGTAGGCTTCTAGCCCATGCATCAAGAACCAGTTTATGTTGATCCAGACCGGTCCTCGCCAGTATCTCTCTTCGGAGAACCCGAAGCCGTGCAAATCGTAGCTTGGGATTGGTGTAACGGCCTCATCAGCCAGACCGAATCCTTCATTCTGGAGGGTATCGACTACTCGCTCTGCCCGGTCTTGCTCCACGATACCGGCGTACAGCGGGCCAGCGAGGTTCGGCCCGAAGTACACGGGTATCTGCCTGCCACAGGCGAGGTCGTAGTCCAGGTATGTCCCGCGATCCTCATCCCACAGCTTCTCCTCGACGGCGCTTCTGGTCTTCTTCGCCAGCTCCTCGTGGGGCGAAGGGTCCTCACCCACAATCCGCGCTATCTCCGCGAGATCCCTGTCCGCCTTGTAGAGGAGTGAGTTGAAGAGCACGTCCTGCACCAGGAAGGGACAGTCCTGTCTTATCTTCGCCTCGTCGTAGTCGCGGTCGGCGAAGAATTCGACCAGGTAGGCGAAGCGGTCGTACGCATCACTCGTCGGACGGTCCGAGGCGGAGACGGTGTGTATGTCGGCGCGGTGGTAGCGGGGTACCTGGCCCGGCCTGAGGTGCAGCCGCTGCATGATCTGGTCCCAAATCGGAGAGTTGTCCATGCCGCTCTCCCAAGGGTGACGAATATATACGAGCCCCTCACCCTCGGGGTCCCTCTCCCTGTAGAGATAATCGTGCCAGGCACCCAATCTGGAGTAGGCGTACTCGAGGAAGTCCTTCGCCTTTGCTTCATCTTCGGCGTGCCTGTAGACATAGAGGGCGGCCGTGGCGTGAATGGGGGGCTGGACCACGCCTGAGGTCTCGTGGTGTTCGGGAGCGTCAGGGCTTTCTCTGGCGTGCCAGAAGTTCGGTCCTGGGAAATAGTTCGTGTACTGGGGGTTGAAAACGAGTTGGGGCAAGAGGCCGTTCTTCCACTGGGCTTCGAAGAGATGCCTGAGCTCCCTCGTGGCGCGGTCTTGATCGTAGCGGCAATAGCCGATGGCGATGAACGCCGAGTCCCACGACCACTGGTGCGGGTAGAGCCTGGGACCAGGCATCGTGTACTCACCGGTCCAGTTGAAGTCGAGCACCGCCCTGGCCTGATGAACGAGCATGTCTTCTTTCATCCGTTGGGCCATGCTCTCGTCCTCCCTTGATCTTGTGTTTGCCGTCCTCGCGCGGCTGGCGGTCGACTAGCAGTATAATGCCACCATGACTTCACAGGAAAACAACGCGGATGTCCTGATCCTTTCGAGCGCCATAGGAAGCGGCCACATGCGGGCCAGCGCAGCCGTGGTTCGTGGCGTGACGCTCCTCGACCCCGAGAGGACCTGCTCGATCGTGGACTTCCCCCACGAAGTCTCGCCAGGCATCGAGCGCCTGCTACGCGACGCTTATCTGGAGTCTCTCAAGCTGTGGCCGACGGCGTACGGGAGACTCTACCAGTCTTCTGGCACAGGCCAGCAGGGCTCTTACGTGCACTACATTCAGACGGCCGGCCTCAGGACCCTGGAGCGGCTGGTTTCGAGCACCGGTGCACAGGCTCTCGTTGCGCCACACTTCTACGGCGCGGGGGTTCTCGGGGCATACAAAGAGCAGAACCCAGAGATGTTCAGCGCCGTGGTGCTGACAGACTACGTGCCGCATCCCATCGGGGTGCCTTTGAACCTGGATCTCTACATCGTCGCCGACGATGCGGCGGCCGAAGTCGTGGCGAAGCTTGGCGTTCCCGAGGAGCGCATCCATCCGACGGGCATCCCCATAGATCCCATCTTCGAGGAGCCGGTTGACCCTGGTCCGGCTCGCAAAGAGATACTGAATCTGGGCGATGATGACCTCCCCATAGTGCTCGTTATGGGCGGGGGGCTTGGCGGAGGGGAGTTGGAAGAGGCGGTGTCGTTGCTGCTGGGGGCCAGCGAGGCCATGCACCTCGTCGTGCTCTGCGGCTCGAACGAACGTACCCGCACGCGGCTGGAGCACCTCGCGGAGCGGGGAGGACACGAGGCCACCTTCCTCGCGTTCACGGACCGTGTAAGGGAACTCATGGCGGCGGGGTCGGCGCTCGTCACCAAACCAGGCGGCATGAGTTGCACGGAGGCCCTGGCTTCGAGGTTGCCCCAGGTTCTGTATCATCCCATCCCTGGTCAGGAAGAGGACAACGCGGCGGCGATCGTCCGCTACGGCGCAGGGGTCATGGTCCGTGAGACACCACAGATCCTGGGCCAGACGCTCAAGATCCTGACCAGCGCGGATCACAGGCACACGATGGTCGAGGCGGCGAACACAGCCCACAAGCCCCACTCGGCGCGTTCGGCAGCCTCCCTTATACTGGCTGGCCTACCATGAAGCACCCCCGCGCCCACGTCTGGAAAGCCGCAGCCGCAACCGCCGTCGGCGGCGTGGCCATGGCGGGTCTTCGAACCGCCACGGGCCGCCCGCTACGTTCGGCACCGACCCTGGCCGCAGCCGGAGCCGGGATGGCGGCCGGCGGGCTCATGGCCTACGAATGGCTGACGCCCCGCTCCTGGCTCTACGGCCCTGTGTTCTGGCACGCTCGAACCAGCGAGCGGGTGGTCGCCCTGACCTTCGACGACGGCCCTTGCCATCCCTACACGGGTCAACTGCTCGAAGTCCTTGACCGCGAGGGCATCAGGGCCACCTTCTTCCAGGTAGGCAACAACGTCGTGCGCGAGCCGAACCTCGCCGCCGAGGTCGCTTCCCAGCACGAGGTCGGCAACCATACGTTCACCCACCCGCACCTCACGTGGAGCTGGCCAGGCACGGTCAGGGAAGAGTTGCTCAGGGGTCAGGAGGCTATCCACGAAGCCACGGACACCCTACCGCGGCTCTTCCGTGTGCCCCACGGATGGTATGGTCCGCAGGTGATCTCGGTGACCGGAGATCTCGGGATGAGGTGCGTGGGTTGGTCTGTGATGGCCTGGGATTGGGACCGTCCTCCCTCGGATGTCATCCAACGCCGAATACTGCACGGCGTCAGCCCAGGCGGTGTTACTTTGCTACACGACGGTCAGGACACAGAGGCTTTCCCCAAGGCCGACCGCTCCCACACCATAGCGGCCGTCTCCGACATCATCAGCAGCCTCAAGGCGAACGGGTACGGCTTTCTCACCCTTCCTGAGCTGATGGATCTCGATGAGCGCGAGAGCCAGCCTAACTGACGAAGAATTCGTACTCGTTGGAGTGTGGTCTCGCTTCACCGAAGAGTTTTAGCCTGAGTACGGCTGGTCCCTGAGTAGGGAGTGTGGCCACGGCTTCGCCGACCCTCACGACGCAGTCCTTCGGTATGCTCGTCTCTCCCCCGCCACGGGCCGCTAGGGAATCTCCGACGAGCAGCTCCCAGTCCCAACTTACCAGGTCAAGCTCCCTCAAGAGGTCGTTGATGATGAAAAGGGGCAGCGAGATCTTTTCGCCGACCCTGTAGCGCTCCTTCGGGTACTCGGCACAGATCAAGACCGGACTCATCGCCACCAGGAGCGTTTCGTAGGCCTTCTTCGGCCTGCGACGCCAGTCGACGACGGACCAGGACACTGCTGGTGCCGGATCGTTTAGCATAAAGGCGAAGGTTCCGCCCGTCGGCCTGTACTTACGCCGCCGGAATAGCTCCGTGGCGTGTTTCAGAACCTCGGCCTGGTAGCGCTGCGTCTCGCGTAAGTAAGCTGCCCGGTCTCCCTTCCACGGGACGTAGCGGGCCATACGCTGGACCTGGAGACGGTAGTTCAGCGTGAGGTCGCTCCAGTCGGGCGGCGTTCCTGAAGGCCAGATCTCCTGAAGCGACTCGGGATCCGGCAGCGCCTGTGCCCCGTACTCCGTAGGCAGCCGCGAGAGTCCTGAAAAGATCTTCACGACCCGCTCCAGGTCCCTGAAGCTCCCATAGTACCAGCCGAAGTAGAGATGGTTCGTCGTCAGTGGATGGCCCGCAGCATCTATTACAGGCCTTGTGTCGTCCTTCTCTGAGATCGCACGCATTACCGCGGGGTCGAGGACTCGCCGCTGCCAGAGCATCCATCGCGGGGAGGCCACCTCAGCTACGGTGCGCAGAAGCCCCAAGGGGCTCCACTTCTCGGGGGGCGCCACAAAGAAAGGTTCGTCGTGCGCCAGGTAGATACCCACGCAAGGATTGCCGCGCAGGATGCGCGCCATCTCCCCGGCCTGGGTAACGGCTGGCCCGAGGATGCTCCGCCTGTGGGTCCACTGCAGAGGGAAATCCTGCAGCACGAGAAGCCCGAGCTCGTCACAGGCCTCGTAGAATTCTCCGTCCGCTACGTGGGCGTGGACCCTGACCGCGTTCATGCCGGCCTCACGCACCAGGGAGGCGTCCGCCCGAAGTAGTTCCTTCGTCGCCCTTGCAGGGTAGGCGTCGGAGGGCAGGTAGTTGATCCCGCGCAGGAAGAGACGCTCGCCGTTGAGGTAGACCTTCCAGTCCCGCAACTCCACGGTACTCGCGCCGAACCGCGCCCGCTCCTCTGCCCCGGCACACGACAGTACCAGCTCGTACAGCGGCTGCTCACCCCTGTCCCACGTCGACCAGACCCGCACGTCAGGAACGCGGAAGCCGATCTCGAAGCGATTCTCCCCCTTCTCGATCTGGACCTCCCTCTCGAACTCGACGCCCGGGGCCTCGAAGCCGAGCGGGCTCAACCGACCATCCAGCCTGGCGCGAGTGCTGTACCTGGAGTAGATCTCTACGTGCACCACGCCACGCCCAGTGTGGTCGGCCGAGGCCGCGAGTGAGCGGATGCGCACTCCTCCATCGAGCACGAGGCTGACCACTTTGAAGATGCCGCCGGGGTTTATGTGGGCGGCCATACCGTCCCACATGGCCCACACGCCCCCGATGGTCTTGCGGTCGTTCTCCTCCGACTCTTCTGGACTGAAAACCTCCACGAGCAGGTCGTTCTCACCATCGGCGGCTACTATGTCGGTGACGTCGAACTCGAACGCGGAGAAGTATCCCTCGTGGTCGCCCAGGTAGACGCCGTTGAGCCAGACCCGCGCCGCGTAGTAAACGCCCCCGAATCGGAGGGACACCATCGCACCCGCAAGAGGTCTTCGGTGCGTAAACCGGCACCGGTACAGTACGAATCCCTCATAAGTCGCGAAGGCAACTTCGAGCTGCCAATGCCAGGGGACACGAATCGGTGACCAGGCGCGACTTATTTCTGCTGCTTCGCTGGCGCCTCCTAGCGGGGCCGCGATGGGTACGGCTTCCCAATCCTCGAGGGTCTGCGAAACACCGGGGGCACTCGTCGGTAGCATGGGAACAGCGTAACATCAAGCATTTCAGCCTGTCAGCACTTCAGCATTTCAGCTTCTTGTTGCCGACGGCTGACGGGCTATCTCTAGCCTCGAGTGGGCTGTGCGCTACGCTCTTTCGATGCGGTCTAACGTCTCCCCTTTTGCAGCCGACTGGTCTGGTGCAGGCAGGCCAACATCTGGTGGAAGCTCGAGCTGGAGGTCCCCTTCGCTGTCGATATAGAGCTCGCCGCGAACCAGCGTGCATTCGAGCACGTGACCACCGGCGCTCCTGTCCGCGGTGATGAAGTGGAAGTGGTAGCCGGAGACGTTCAGACCCTGTGCGTAGTCGGGGAACCGGAAGCCGAGGAGGCTACCCGAAACGTCGCGAAGCTCGAAGGTGGGCTGGTTCTCGACGACCTCTACAAGGGGTGGGTAAGGCTTGTGCTGGCGGGGCACGCTGCGCGTCTTGACGTACTCGAAGCGTCCGTCCACCCGGATCGCGCAGCACTCGGCACTACGTCCGATTACCCCGTCCACGTAGTCACAAAGGGCCCCGAAGTCCATCGGCATGGAGAGCGTCTGGGATACTGCAGGCTCGAAGGCGGTCACCACGGCGAAAGGGGTTCTAGCCTCTACGTCGACAGGGTAGGCTCGTCCGTCGGACTTTATCTGGTAGAAGCTGCCGTCGAGGCAGATCATCTCTCCGTCGAGGGCGTCGAACGTGCCCAGGCCGAAATCTCCGCGAGCCCCGAGCTCGGCGAAGCTGACGTCGCCCTCGTATTCGCCCTCCAACAGGGCGTCGATGGTCGAAGTCTGAAACAGCGTGTGGTGGAGGTGCTCTTCACCTCCGAGATCT
>JBPCIR010000170.1:0-2804 GCA_051006095.1 Rubrobacter sp.
ACGAAGTCCTTGAACTTCTTGAAGCCAGCGTTCCGCTCGTCGAAAGAGCCTAGCTGCACGATCATCTGCTGCTTCACCTGGCCGAGGACGCGCGTCTTGCCGCCCCTTTTCAGCGTCTGGACGGCCCTGACCAGCTCCCTGTAGGGGTCAGCGGCCTCCTTCTTCGGTTCCCTGTCCTGGGCACGGGCGGCGCGGTCCTCCTCGAGGAGGGAAGCGTAAGAGACAAAGTGGTCTGCGGATTCGATCAGGTGGTACGAAGTCGCCTCGGAGACCCCGATCACGACCACGTTCTTCCCCTTGCTCCTGAGCAGGCTGACTAGCGGGATAAAGTCTCCGTCGCCCGTGACGAGGACGTAGGTGTCCACCTGCGGATGGTCGTGCAAGAAGTCCGAGCACTCGACCGCGAGCATCACGTCTATGGAGTTGGTGCGCCGCTTCTGGGACTTGCCGCCGGGGAAGTACCTCGCCGAGATGTAGCGCGGTGAGATGCCGTTCGAATAGAGGGTCGGCGGGGCCTGTCGGAAGTCTCCGTCGGTCCAGTCGGCGTAGGCCGTGGCCGAGACGATGCGCCCGTATTCGCGGGCCTTCTCGAGTATGGCCGAGACGTTCGGCCTTGATTTGTACTCCGTGACCGTGGAGATGTAGATGTTCTCCCAGTCGATGAATATTGCCAGATCTTCAGGCATGAGTAGGGTTCCTAACGTAGATGAGAGGCCCGGAGATCCTGGCCTCTGTTGGTCTCTTATACACTGTAGCGGTCGCGGATCCTGACCACCGTCTGGGAGAGCGTCTCCTCGTCGAGGACGGCCTCGACCCAGAGTAGTTGCTCCTCGACCCCGAAGCCCTCGGGTAGGTCGAAGGCGGCTACTATCGTCACTGGTTCTTCCGTTCCGTCGAGGTAGACGGAATACTCAGCCGACTCCATCAGGATCTCTCCGTCCTCGTCCGTGACGATGATGCGGGCTTTGCGCTCCTTGTCCGAGGCGTGCTCGCAGCCCTCGAACTTGGTGTAGACGACGAAAGAGGTCTCGCCCGCGTCGTTCGGCCTGATCTCATCGAGTATCCCGAAGAGCGTCAGCTTATCCTCGTACTCCGTGCAGCTCTCGGCGAGGACGAGGGCCGTGCACTCGACCACTCCCTGGCACTCGCTATGCACCTGGGACCGCCCCGTTGCCGCCGGGTTCGGGAAGCCCTGCCGTGGAGGTGCCGGCCTGCCCATTCCCGGAGATCTCATCCAGCGCGAGCTCGTCTGTTGCGCCGTCGGCGTCGGCGGAGCGGGAGGAGATGACTTTGGCTATGGCGCTTACCGAGTCGCCGCTCCTGAGGTTCATCACCCTGACACCCTGTGCCGCGCGGCCCTGCCGCGAGACCGAGTCGGCATCCATGCGGATGGTCGTCCCGAAGTTGGAGACGATCATGAGCTCGTGGAGTCCAGGACGCACAACCCGCACACCGGCGAGTTTGCCGCGTTCTCCGTCGGTCTTCATCGCGATCACACCCTGGCCGCCGCGTCCCTGGGCCCTGTATTGCGAGAGGGGTGTGCGCTTGCCGAAACCGGACTCGGTGAGTATGAAAAGGTCGGCCGCGTCGTCGGAGATCACGTCCATAGAGAGCACGACATCGTCTTTACCGAGCGTGATGCCCTTCACCCCAGCCGTAGCCCTTCCCATCGGTCGCGCGTCGGTCTGGGAGAAGCGGATACCTTTCCCGTTGCGGCTCACGATTACGACCTCGTCACCCTCGGAGGCGTAGCGGACGGAGATCAGCTCGTCCTCGCCGGCGAGGTTGATCGCGATGATTCCATCGTTCTTCAGGGGCGTGTTGTACTCGAGGAACTTCGTCTTCTTGACCACGCCTCTCTTGGTCGCGAACAGCAGGTACTCGGCCTCATCGAACTCCCTGGTGGCGAGGACGGAAGCGATGTGCTCGCCCTGCGCGAGAGGGAGCAAGTTGGCGATGTGCCTCCCCTTCGCCGCTCGTCCCATGCGCGGTAGCTGGTGGACTTTGAGCCTGTAGACCTTGCCCTTGTTCGTAAAGAAGAGCATGTAATGGTGCGTCGTCGTGATAAAGAGGTGGTCGATGTAGTCGCCCTCTTTGAGCTCCATCCCTGCGACGCCGACCCCGCCGCGGCCCTGCTTGCGGAAAGAGTTGACGGGGACGCTCTTGAGGTAACCACCGTTGGAGATGGAGATCACCATCTCCTCCTCGGCTATGAGGTCCTCTATCTCGAAGTCGACGCCTTCCTCGGCCGTAATAGCCGTCCTGCGCTCGTCCGCGTAGGCCGCCCTGACCTCGCCGAGTTCTTCCTTGACGATCCCGTAGACCTTGGACTCATCGGCCAGGATGCCCTCGAGGTACTCGATCTTCTCGCGCAGGTCCCTGTGCTCCTGCTCGACCTTCTGGCGCTCCATCGCGGTGAGTCTCTGCAGCCTGAGGTCGAGGATCGCCTGCGCCTGGCGCTCTGAGAGGGAGAACCCCTTCATCAGGTTCTTGCGCGCCGTCTCCACGCTGCGCGAGCGGCGGATGGTCGCCACGACCTCATCGAGGTCCTTAAGCGCGATGAGCAGTCCTTCGAGGATGTGCGCCCGTGCCTTCGCCCGCCCGAGCTCGTAGCGCGTCCTGCGCGTTACCACGTCGAACTGGTGGGCGACGTAGTGCTTGAGGACCTGCCTGTAGGAGAGCGTCCTCGGTACGCCGTCGACGAGCGCAACCAGGTTTACCCCGAAGCTCTGCTGCATCTGGGTGTGCTTGTAGAGATTGTTCAGGACGACCTTGGGAACAGCCTCGCGCTTTAGTTCGATCAC
>JBPCIR010000171.1:0-4841 GCA_051006095.1 Rubrobacter sp.
TCACGCAATGGCTCTACGACGGCGAGGATGAGCACGACCTGGCCAAAGAGATGGCGGCGTGAATTGGTCTTCGAGCGCCCATCGGAACAAGTTTCCAAATTCGCCCACCGTCTTTGGGACAGTTACGGCGGGTCGTGTCTCTTGACGTCGCTGCCGTGCCCCGTCGTTGATAGACCTATTCTCTGGTGGCAACATTCTTCCTGGATGGGTTTGTAAAACAGGTGGGTAGATAGAATGAATCTGTCGTGGAAATATCGCGGGCTGGTAGATGGCCCTGAACGGGAGTACTTTGGCTAGCCAGGGGCAGCGACAAACGATGCGCACAGACCTGGTCGGCAGCTGGTGGACATTGTTGCTGAGGGGCATAGTAGCCGTCCTCTTCGGCCTGATGGCCATCACCTGGCCTAGTCTCACCCTCACTGTGCTAGTGATACTGTACGGAGCCTACGCCCTGGTCGACGGCGCATTCGCCCTCGTGGCGGGATTCAGGGCCGGGCGTGGTGCGCGCCGGTCGCTGCTGCTGGGCGAGGGGGTGCTTGGAGTTCTGGCCGGACTTGTGGCCCTCTTCTGGCCCGACATCACCGCGCTCGTGTTGCTCTACATCATCGCGTTGTGGGCCATCCTCGCAGGGATCTTGAGGATCGTCGTCGCCGTCTCACTGAGGCGGGAGATAGACAACGAATGGTCGATGGGCCTGAGCGGTGCGCTTTCCGTGCTTCTCGGCCTGATCCTGGCCGTTCTGCCCGGCGTGGGGCTGCTCTCCCTCGTGTGGCTGATCGGCGTGTTCGCACTGGGCGTAGGTGTGACGCTGATAGTTCTAAGTTTCAGGTTGCGTGGTCAACGCACCACAGGGACCAACAGGGTGATCTGAACCCTCAGCCAAGCCGCGCCGACGAAGAAGTAGTCCGAGGGTGAGCGTAGATATCGCTGAGTAACACCCCCGTTCCGGCAGGCAGAATCCGCTACCTGATCTACGGTGCTAGGCTGCGTCGTTGTACTTATCGGCGTCGTTCGCTACGCTGGGGCCTGACGCGGGTGTTCCAGTGGCTCGGCTATGTCGGGTTGGTCAGACGTCCCAGGGTTTCGGCGGACATCGCATGACGAGGTACGCGGCTGCTGAGATCGACACCGTCGTCATGCGATCACGTCATCAACGAACAAACGGGGGAGGAGAGGAGATCGTAGTCGAAGTAGGAGAGGCGATCTGGTTCCTCACAGCGCTGGTCCTGCTGGCGCTGGCGGTGGCGCTTATCCCCCTGCGGTTTACCCGCGCTTTCCGAAGGAGCCTGCGAGATCCCGAGTTCAGGTCTCTGTTCGCCCTAGCCGTCGTGACCCTCGCCGGTGGAACCATCTTCTACCGGGAGGTGGAGGGGTGGAGTCTGCTCGACTCCTTCTACTTCAGCTCCATCACGCTCGCTACGGTCGGGTATGGCGACCTCGTGCCTACTACCGCGGCCGGTAAGCTCTTCACCGTTTTCTACGTCTTCGCCGGGGTAGGAATCATCCTCGCGTTCGTTCAGGCTGTCGCGCGAGCTTCGGTAGCCCAACGCGACGAGACGCGAACCCGGCTCAGACGCGGCTTGACCACGTTAGAGTCCGAGAAGGAGGAGCAGGCCAAGCGGGAAGAAGACAGGGAATGATAAAGATGCGTGGAGGTGGAAGAAGGGCCGTGGGGAGGATGGGGAGAACACGACCCTTCTTCGCCATTGTAAGGGGAGGAGGGCCGCTTACCCACGGGCGATTCGCGGGCCTGGAAGTCCAGGGATGATACTGAGGCGTATGGTCTGGGCGAGGGGTGGCGGAGAGAACAAGGAGGCTATTCATGAACGAGCAGCTCTACTCCGACATCGCCGACTGGTGGCCGGTCATCTCGCCGCCTTCGGAGTACGCCGAGGAGGCGGATCTCTACGTGGAGACGATCCACACTTCGGCACGTCGCCCGGTGCGAGAGGTGCTCGAGCTCGGCAGCGGAGGGGGCAACAACGCCTCCCACATGAAGCGCGCCTTCTCCATGACCCTCGTCGAGCCCGCAGACGGGATGCGTGAGATCAGCCGCAACCTCAACCCCGAGTGCACCCACCTTCCAGGCGACATGCGATCCGTCCGCCTGGGGCGTACCTTCGACGCAGTATTCGTCCACGACGCTATGATGTACATGACCACCGAAGACGACCTGCATGCGGCGCTTCAGACCGTTGAAGCGCACCTATCATCCGGCGGCGTGGCGCTCGTTGCGCCGGACGCGACTAAAGAGACGTTCTCCGAGTCCACCGAGCACGGCGGCGGTGAGGACGAAAACGGGCGTCAGGCGCGCTACCTGGAGTGGACGTTGCCGCACGAGCCGGGCGAGACTACCTACACCGTGCATTACGCGTTCTTGCTGCGCGAACCCGAGGGGCGGATGCGCGTCGCCCATGATGTCCATCTCGAGGGGCTATTTTCTCGCGCGACGTGGTTGCGTTTGTTCGATGAGGTGGGGCTAGCCGCAACGCTCGTGCCGCGGACCATCGAAGGCGAAGAGTACGACTCCTTCATCGCCGTGCGCGCCACGACGTAGGCTGGCAGAGGCGATCCCGCGAGACCGCATGGCTTGCACGACGGCTAAACTGTGTTCGCTCGAATGAGATCGGAAGGAGGAGATCATCGTGTGGTGGGCGGATCTGCTTTGGGGGTTATGGAACGGGCTTACGGCCTGGATCGTCCTCATCGTGCACATATTCGGCGGGTGGGAGCAATTCCCGTTCTACAACGCCGCGAGAAGTGGGAGCTGGTATGACTTCGGATTCCTGCTCGGTGCGGGCTCTCCTATACTCGGCGCTTTCAGGGGGAGGGGTCGCGGATAACCGGCGCTGAGAACAGCGCGAGACATCACGTTTCAGGGCCGATGTAGGAGGCGCCCAGAGCGCGCGACTCTTCGTAGGCGGTGCGCACGGTGCCCGTTTGGCGCCAGGGGCGAGGATGTGACGTATATCCTTGCCGGGGACCTTACCACCTATCGGGAGCGGAACCTGTTCGAGGACAGAGTCGACAGCGTTACCATGGACGTTCAGACCTCGCTCGCCAGCTAGCGCGCGATCAAAGCGTTCGCCCGCCGCGAGCCGAGCGCCTCGCCAACCGGCAGGTAATGTTCGACTCCGTCTCCGCCCGTGCGTACTGAGCACTGGTCTAGACAGGGTATCGCCCGGCCCGGCGGCTGGTACCTCTCCCACGAGACGCCTGATACGTCGAAGAGGATCCTGGATATCCACACCTCTCTCGCGGAAGAGATACGCAAGGTCTCCGATCTGCCAATCCTGATCTCACCCTTCTTCGACGGCCGGTTCGACCCCTCGCAGGTATCGCAACACCTCGATCCCGCCGGTGGGCGTCGCAGTGTCGAGGAGCACGTCGAGCAGTGGGACGAATACTTCTCCCGGCTCGGCGGCCTCATAGATTTCTGCGCTTTCCAGGACGGCACGGTGGAGATGCTCGACCTCGAGGAGTACGTGAGGGCGTCGGCGGAGCTCGCGCGGCGCCACGGCGTCGAGCCCTGGTCCAACCTGGAGTCCTTCGATCGGGACGTGCCGATGAAGTTTCCCCCGATAGATTCGCGGAAGCTCCTCTACAAGCTAGAGACCGTCCAGCCTTACGTCAGCAAGGTCGTCACCTTCGAGTTCTCCCACTTTATGAGCCCGAACTCCATGTGGCCTTCGGCCCGCATGCTGTATCGCCGCTACCGTGAATTCGTGGCATCCGCAAGGACCCCATGATCGAACAGAGAGGTCATGGCAGGGACCTCGAACGGCTGAGGAACGGTCTCATCGTATCTTGCCAGGCGCACGGCGACCACCCGCTGCGCGACACCGCGATCATCGCCGCCCTCGCAGAGTGTGCAGAACGCGGGGGAGCGGCGGGGGTCCGGGCCGACGGTCCTGACGATGTAGCCGAGATCAAACGCCGCGTCTCGCTTCCCGTGATCGGGATCTACAAGCATGCGCTAACCGAGGAGCGCTTCTCGATCACGCCGACCCTGGATCACGCGCGCAAGCTGGCCGAGGCGGGCGCTGATCTCATCGCCATCGAGGCGACGTTCGAGAACCGTCCCGACGACGGCGAGCTCGGGCGGCTGCTCCAGAGCATTCGTGGTGAGCTCAGGGCCCCCGTCATGGCGGACGTCTCAGTTTTCGAGGAGGGTGTGCGGGCCTGGGAGATGGGCGCCGACCTCGTCGCCACCACGCTCTCAGGGCACACGCGCCACAGTCGGGGCAGAGAGAAGCCGGATCTGCAATTGGTCGGCAGGCTTGCTGAGGCTGGGGTACGCGTGGTGAGCGAGGGTCACGTAAGGACGCCTGAGCATGTCGTTTCGGCCTTCGGGCTCGGAGCATTCTGCGTGGTGGTCGGCACCGCCATCACGGACCCGATCGAGATCACATCCTGGTTCACCGGATCCACTAGCGACGACCATACAAGGTCCGCAGCACTCGAAGAGCGCGGCACCACGTGAACTACCTGTGCATGTAAGGCGTTTACGTGACCTTCGAGGAAGTACAAACCGCCCTCTTGCACCAAGTCCATTCCTAGAGAAGTCCTGTGGCCTGAAGCCTCGGTTTGCTTGTAGGGGCGGATTGCGAATCGTCCTCGCGCAAGAAAAGATCTGGACCCGGCGAATGAGCCGAGTCCAGATCCAGGGTAGAAGCTAGCTGTGCTCTACCTGTTCCCTTGCACCGTCTGCAAAACCTCGTCGGCATTGTTGAAGCTGTCGGTGCTCGAGTTCTTTATCTGATCGACCACATCTTGTGGTGCGTCGTTGTTTTGGACCTCCGATATGACCTCGTCCTTGCTGGCCGGGAAGTTCATGTTCG
>JBPCIR010000172.1:0-15184 GCA_051006095.1 Rubrobacter sp.
CCGACCGTATAAGGCGCCGTCGCGCCGAATCCATGCTGCATCCGAGTACTGTAGCAGTCAGCATTTCAGCATGTCAGCACAGCGCTTCGCGCCTTTCAGCATTTCAGCAGTGTGTTGGGCCTCGTCCCAGGCTCTGGAGATCCTCCGAGTGATGTTCCCCCGTGACAGGGCGTGGTCCTGGACAGACGAAGCTGACATGCTGACAAGCGAAGGCCGTAAGGCTTGAGCGTGCTGACTGGCTGACTAGCTGAGAGATCTACGGCTGAGGGCCATTTGGATGCGGTGCGAGCTTTCGAGGTCGCGGACGGCGTCGAAGAGCTTGCCTTCCGGGACGGTGGCGTGCCAGCGCTCTATCCTGTAGCCGTAGCGGCGTTTTAGCTCGCGCACCGAGTCGCCCGTGTAGCGGAGGGCGTAGACGAGCTTGCGTGCCTCATCGGGCTTGCGCGGCAAGAGGTTGTGACGTCCCTCGGTCCACCAGGAGATCTCAGGCATCGGTTCGCCGGAGCGTAGGATCAACCGTGTCTCCCACTCGACCCTGAGAGCGTCCATCTCGAACGTACCGGGGAGCACACTAAGCGGTCCCAAAGAGAACTCGTCGTCACCGTAGAATCCGAAGGTGCGTCCGAGACGTTCCCTGAGCTGACCCGTATGCAGCCGCTCGTAGCGGGAACGCAGGGCGAGCAACTGCTCGTCCGAGTATGCTCTCAGTCCCCCCGCGGTCGGGCGGCCAGGGTCGAGGCCGCCCCTTCTGAGTACCCCTGAGAAGGCTGCGTACGACCTCAGGCTCCTGAAGAGCCAGACCAGATAACCTCCGATGGCGACGGCGACGCCGAGGAGCATCGTCACGTCGAACGCGGTCCTCGGCACTGCCACGCCCTGACCCTCGATCCACCTCGTACCAAAGAGGTTATAGAACACGATGACGGCGGTCGTAACTGCGATAAAGAAGGTAAAACCGACCAGAACAAAAGCCGCGAACCTTCGGATGGGCGCGGCGCAAGACGAGGCCAGGCCCTCCCACGCCACCCGCTCTTCGTCGATCTCGAACGAGGCTGTCCCCAGCTTCTCCACGCCCTCCAGTATACCCGCATCCACTCGCCCGAGGATGGGTTAGAGATTACGCGCGAAAGCATGGCAGCATCTCAGGTCTCGAGAGTTCGAGATCTTGCTGAAACGCTGACAAGCGAGGCCGTAGGCCGAAGCGTGCTGAGATGCTGACGAGCGGAAGCCGAAGGCTGGAGCGTGCTGAGATGCTGCCATGCCGCGAAGCGGCGTGCTGAATTACAATGGTGCGATGGGCATGAAAGTCTACAGGGCGGGACGTCGTGGTGCTGACAGTAGAAGGCGGGGTAAGCTGCTCAGGCCCGTGCTCCTGGTCCTGCTGGTGCTCCTCGTCCTCGTGCTCGTCTACCTGACCGTACCGTTCGGCGGGCAGAGGGTGGTCTTGCTCGGGAGCGACGCGCGGGCTGGGGAGGCCTCTCGCTCGGACACTATCGTGGTGACAAGGGCGGGAGGCGGCATGCTCACCGTGCCACGCGACACCCTCGTCGACATCCCCGGCGTTGGGGAGGATAAGATCAACGCCGCCTTCGCCAGCGGCGGCCCGGATCTCACCGTCGAGACGCTCGAGAACCTGACCGGCGTCCGGATGAACGACTACGTAGTCGTACACTTCGGTGGGGTAGAGGAGATAGTCGACGCTCTAGGTGGGATCACACTCGAAGTAGACAAACCGATAAGGGTCGGGATCGATGGACGCCGGGTCTACATACCGGCAGGCACCCAGACGCTTGACGGGCAACAGGCGCTTGCCTATGTCCGCTACAGGGGCGGCCCGACGGCGGATATCGGGAGAATAGGCCGCCAGCAGAAGTTCCTGCGGGAGCTGGCGCGCGAATCCACCTCACTCACCAAACTCCCACGCCTCCCCGCCACAGCAAGGGCTACGTGGCGCAATATCGACACGAACATGAACCCGCTCGAAGCCGCCCGCTTTGCTGTGCGCACCCGGCTCTCCGGCGTCGGGGACGCCGAGCTCTACCCCGGTACCCCACAGTACATTGGCGGCATCGCCTACTGGGTCCCGGATAAAGAGGCCGGGGACCAAGTCGTGTCAGAGACGATCGAATAAGAGGTTTCAGGCTACAGGCATCAGGCATCAGGTGTGTCTGTCCACGCGATGCGGGTGAAGACGACGCCGTTGGTATCGACTCCCTCGGCTTCGCCGGCGACTGCGTAGCCCCAGTCGCGCAGTATCTCTCCGACGGGCTCGGCCTTCGGCGTGGGTCGGCGGGAGCTGCCGTAAGAGCAGAGGATCAGACGCCCTCCGGGTGACAGGAACTCTCGTAACAGGCGCTCTACCATCTCACGTCTCCGACATGGAGGCACGTACTCGAGTTCGGTACGGACGAAATCGAAACGGAACGGTACTTGCCAGTCCATTACGTTCCCGATGAAGACCCGGTCTGCCCAGAGTGGCAGACGCTGGCGGGCGAGCGCGGCCAGGGCTCCGATGAGATCCAGGCCGTATGGTTCTACCCTGTATCCCGCTTCCCCGGCCCACGCGGCTACGCTCTCCATCAACAGCCCGTTGGCGCAGCCGATGTCAAGGAAGGCCCCGTCACGGTCTATCGCCGAGACGATGGGACGCCTCGCTCTCTCCCAGCGGACCTCGTCGCCACCAAATCCTGATTCTCCGCGGGGATCACCCGCCTCGAGGTAAGCCCGCTCCAGCAAGACACGGGTCTCTTCGTAGTAATCGTCTTCGCGCAGCAGTCTCACTCCCCACCCCCTGCTGACAAGCTGAAATGCTGAAGTGCTATTACGCGGCCTGCTCCCTGGCGAGCTTGCTCTGTCTATCTATTAGTCGGTCGAGCCAGGCTACGCGGGGGTCGCCTTCTGTCGTGCGGCCCGCGTTTACGTACCAGTTGAGGGCTTCGCGGTGGTTGCCGAGGCGGCGGTTGAGCTCCCCTACGAGGTAGGTGGTGACGGAGAGCTCGCGTCCGATGAGGTCGTCCTCCTGCAGGGAGCGCATAAAGTGACGCAGGGCCCTCAGCTGGAAGGTGCTCTCGAAGGGACGCTGCTTCTCCTTGCGGCAGACCCAGGAAGCGCGCAGGCACAGGTCGCCAAGCTCACGCGATCTCAGGCTCCGCTCTTTGCCGCAGACCTCGGCCGCGTGGAAGCCGAGCCACGGCGGTTGGCCCTTGCGGAAGACCTTCAGCAGACCGTCATCCTTTAAACGTTCCTCTATGCCGTAGCGTTCGTCGAAGGTCAGGTCGAGGTCGTCGAAAGCCTCGCCTGCCGCGAACGAGCACACCGGGCACATGGTCACGGCGTTCCGGATCAAACGCGCCTCGTCCGAGGGGCGCCCGGGGATCTTGGGGCAGAGGTCGGCCTCCCTGCCGACAGTGACGTAGGTGCTCGAGTATGTGGCCCTGAACACGTGGCCGCAGACCGGACAAACGACGTAAGGTCTGCTCGACTCACCCACGGGCATCCCTCACCTCTCGCGGGCCGCCGGGCCGCTTTTCTGAGTCCCTCCTGGGGCTTGGATCTGGGATCAAAGCACCCCCGATTCTACCATAGCCACTTGCTCCAGCCACTTGCTCTAGCCGCTTGCTCTAGCCGCTTGCTCCGCCAGTATAATCCCCTGCACAGAACGGCCTAGAGGGAGGCATCCGTATGGAGCAGCGCAAGAGCGAGGCCGAGGTCGCCCTGGAGCTGATGCGGCTCGTCCTCGAACACGCCGGGAGCAGGCGACTCTCCCCGACCCGTACCCTGGCCCTCTACCACCTCTGCAAGGAGGCCGTCGCCTACTCCCCCGAAGATCGCGTAACCGCGGATTACCTCGAAGACAGCCTGAAGAAGTTGCTCCAATAGCGTTTCAGCACTTCAGTCAGTCAGCTTGCTGTTTGCGCTGAAGGTCGCTCGCTTGTAGTCGAATACGCGGTGGGTCGATGCCTCTGCGAATTGCATTAGACTCTCGGTGGGGTAGTGGCGTGATCCCCGACCTCGTTTGGCAGCGGGCGCAAGCCCGGTGGATAATCGACCCTTTCAGTCTCGGAATATCGCAGGAATCTTTCTGAATACATTCTCGATTCATCGCGAATTCATCGTCGTAGCCTATGCTCCTCTGGAGAATCGAGCAGCATAGTGGTTGTCGGACTGCGGTGGGGCTTGTCAAAGCAGCCCTCAGGGGAAGGAGGAAGAAGGGAAATGCCACGTTTATCCCACGGAGGGGGCTTGACCCTCGAAGAGTTCAGAGAGGCTCGCGAAAACGTAGCCGAGAGCCGTTTGGGGTTCGCCGTGATGGCCGGGGCCGTCGACACCAGAGACTTCGGCTTCCTGTTTTCGGGCCTACAAGACGATCCCGACAACCTGCTGCCCGAAAGGCGCAGGACACGCGATGCTCTCGTCGATCTCGGCAGAGCCATGAATGCCGGTGGTGGAGGGGACTCCGACATACCGGCGGCTTACACGTACTTCGGGCAGTTCCTGGACCACGACATCACGCTCGAACTGGAGTCTGCGACGCTGCCTGATCTCATCGCCCCCGACCTCACCCCGCTCGGGCGGGCCGAGATCAGGGAGAAGATACGCAACGCCCGCACGGCGACGTTGGATCTGGACAGCGTCTACGGCAGACCAGCACCACGTGACGGTGAGAAGATGTTAGTCGGGAAAGTGGACGAGAGTAGCGGTGGTCGTCCGCAGGGCAAGGACGATAACAACGACCTCCCGCGAAGGGGGCGAAATCCCGACGACCGCGCGCTCGACCGCGAGGCCAGGATCGGCGACCCCAGAAACGACGAGAACCTCATCGTCGCCCAGTTGCACGTCGCCTTCTTGCGCGCCCACAACAGGTTGGTCAATCAGGGGGAGGATTTCCAAGGGGCCAGGAAGCTCTTGCGCCAGCACTATCAGCACATCGTTCTCCAGGACTTCCTGAAGAAGATCGCCGATCCCCAGGTGGTGGACGAGACCATCCAGCAGAATCGCATCTACACCCCCGATGAGGATCGGCTCTTCATGCCGCTGGAGTTCTCCGTGGCCGCCTATCGACTCGGGCACAGCATGGCGCGGGCCGAATACGACTTCAACGTGAACTTCCGACCAGCGGAATTCAAAGATCTCTTCACCTTCACGGCCCTGAGCGGGCAACTCGGAGACTTCGACACGCTGCCCGAGATCTGGATCATCGAGTGGGAGAACTTCATCGACGCTGGAGCACCCTTCGCCAGGACCCGCAGCATCGACACGAGGCTGGTAGAACCTCTCTTCAAGTTACGGGATCTTCGAGGGAACATTCTGCAGGAGGACAGGGCGCGCCTCGCCGTGCGCAACCTCCTTCGCGGTTACCTGCTGCGCCTCCCCACGGGACAAGCCGTCGCCAGGATTCTCGGACAGAGGCTCCAGGGGGTGCGCAACATACCCGTGCTCACCGAGCAGCAGATCATGGACGCCGCGGCGAACGATGCGCAGGTCCAGGTGCTGCGGGACGCTGAGTTCTTGCAGAGAAAAACGCCACTCTGGTACTACATCCTCGCCGAAGCGGCTGCTCTCGAAGGAGGACAACGCCTTGGCCCGGTGGGCTCCACGATCGTCGCTGAGGTGTTGGTCGGGCTGGTGCGGCGCAGCGAGGGCTCCATCCTGGCCACGGAAGGCTGGCAGCCCACCTTGCCGAGCGCCCAGCCTGGCACGTTCACCCTCACGGATCTCCTGAAGTTCGCCAGGGTCCTCGAGTCGTAGCCGACACATCACCGAGCGGTGGAGGGGCACGAATCTGTGCGTTGGTCATGCCTTGTGCAGCGAGTAGCGTTATCGCATACTCTCACCGGTACGGAAAAGGAGGTCTCGCCGTGGCACGATTGTATGTGGCCGGAGGAAATGCCGTGTCCGTGATTGAGGACGGTAGCGTCGAGACCGGGTTGGATGGGCGCGGCGCCAGGTGCCTGGCCCTGGATCCCCAGGATCCCGACACCCTGTACGTCGGCACCACAGACGAGGGCATCTTCAAGAGCGAGGACGGCGGAGGGACCTGGGAGAAGCTCTCAGGGATCGAACACCCCAGGGTAACCGCCGTCGCCGTCTCGCCCGCTGACGGGGCCGTCTACGCGGGCACCGAACCTTCTTCCCTGTTCGTCAGCCGTGACGGCGGTGAATACTGGCGCGAGCTTGAGGGTATGAGGAACCTTCCCTCCGCGCCAACCTGGAGCTTCCCTCCCAGGCCCTGGACCTCCCACGTCCGTGCCATCGCGCTCTCTTACGCAGACCCGAACCTCGTCGTGGCCGGTATTGAGCTGGGCGGAATACTGAGAAGTACCGACGGTGGTGAGACCTGGCAGGATCAGAGGCCTGGTGCCCAGGCCGACTGCCATTCCCTGTTCGCCCACCAGGGAGCCCCCGAGCTCCTGTACGAAGCCGGGGGCGGCGGGTTCGCCCAGAGCACCGACTTCGGCGATAGCTGGGAGGGCGCAGATGGGGGGATGGCCCTCCACTACGTATGGGGACTGGCCGCTGACGCGGAAGATCCCTCGCTCGTCTACACTTCAGCGGCCTCGGGACCTGGCCGGGCGCACGGCAGAGGACACTCGAATGCAACCATCTACCGTAGGTCAGGTAATGGACGCTGGCAGCCAGTCCTCGAAAGTCTTGCCGAGTTTCCCTATGCACTGTGCCAGGACCCCGAGATACCAGGGACTCTGTACGCTGGCCTCGGAGACGGGACGATACTCCGCGGCACAGACGCTGGCGCGAAATGGGAGGAGGTCACCAGAGTGGCCTCCGGGATTGAGGATCTCGTCGCAGCGTCCGCCTGAAAGAGCATTTCAGCATTTCAGCTGACCAGCTGAAATGCTGACCAGCGTGGGTTTGGGAAGGGTCCAACCTCCCCAAACCCGCTTCAGAATCCGATTCTTCTGTCCCGTTCTGGGTTCTCTGGAGGCTTCACGGACGGCTCTACTTCGGAGGGCTCGTCCAGGTACTCTACGCCACCCATCAGCATCTGTGGCCTTACTTCGAGACCGGCGGCGAGCTTGCGGATGGTGGATGGGTACGCCCCCCTCCGGCCCGTCTCGAGCTTCGAGATCGTATCCCGCGCTACCCCACTCCTCTCTGCCAACTCCTCCTGGCTCATCACAGCCCCCTGCCGAATGCGCCGCAAACGCGGAAGGTCCATGCTCCATACCTCCAAAACACTGCAAAAAACTTGCATCAAACCTACAACAATGTTACGCTATGTGGAGTATAGCGTGTTGGCTGAGAAGAGGGAGTTTGGTTATGAGTTTGGATCCCAGGCTGGTCGTTCCCTATGTGACGGAGCAGAGTCCGCGTGGGGAGCGGACGATGGACATCTATTCGCGGCTCTTGTCGGACAGGATCGTCTTCCTTGGCACGCCGGTCGACGACCAGGTGGCGAACGTGATCATGGCGCAGCTCCTGCATCTCGACGCCGAAGACCCGGAGCAGGACATCCACCTGTACATAAACTCGCCCGGCGGCAGCGGCTCGGCGATGCTGGCAATGTATGACACCATGCAGTTCGTCAACGCCGACGTTGCGACGACGGCCCTGGGCATGGCGGCTTCGGCGGGTGCGTTCTTGCTCGCGGCCGGAGCGAAGGGCAAGAGGAGCGCGCTGCCCAACACGCGCATCCTGTTGCATCAGCCGTCCATACAGGGTCTCGGCGGACAGGCGTCTGACGTGGAGATCCACGCGCGGGAGATCATGGCCCAGAAGCGGCGCGTGAACGAGATACTCTCCGAGCGCACGGGCCAGGACTACGCGAGGATAGAGCGCGACACCGACCGAGACTACATACTGAGCTCCGAGGCTGCCGTGGAGTACGGCGTCATCGACAGGGTCATCAGCCGCCCTGACGAGCGCGTCGCCGCGGTCGGCAAGTAGGGTAGACCCGAGTAGGAACGTTCGTGCTCCTCGCCCAATTCCCCGGAAGGCACTGATGGACGTTCTGATCCTGGGCGGCACGGGTTTCCTCGGGCGCCACCTCGTCGAGGCGGCGCTCGGGGAAGGCCATCGGGTCACGCTCTTCAACCGGGGGTTGACTGAGCCAGGGCTGTTCCCCGAGGTCGAGAAGATCGAGGGCGACAGGGAAGGGGATCTCTCGGCCTTACGGGGGCGGAGCTGGGATGCGGTGATCGACACCTGCGGTTACGTGCCGCGCGTCGTCAGGGCGACTGCCGGGCTCTTGGCCGGCGCTGTCGACCATTACACCTTCGTCTCGAGCATCTCCGTTTACTCCGACGACATAGCGCCAGGGGCCGACGAAGAGGCGCCGGTGCGGGAGCTCCAGGAACCGAGGGCCGAGGAGGTTACGGGGGAGACTTACGGGGGGCTCAAGGCGCTGTGCGAGCGGGTCGCCGAGGAGGAGATGCCTGGCAGAGTCTTGAACGTCCGTCCTGGTTTGATCTCTGGTCCGCACGATCCCACGGACCGTTTCACGTACTGGCCACGCCGCATCGCCGCCGGCGGCGAAGTGCTTGCCCCCGACCACAAAGAGCGTAGGGTGCAGTACATCGACGTGCGGGATCTCGCGGCGTGGATCGTAGAGATGTCGGAGGAGCGTCGTACAGGAACGTACAACGCCACGGGCCCCGATTACGAGCTACACATGGGCCGATTGCTGGAAGAGTGCGAAGCCGCCAGCGGCGCCGGCGCGGAGCTGGTCTGGGTATCCGAGGATTTCCTGGAGGAGAACAAAATCGAGCCGTTCACGGAGCTGCCTTTGTGGGTGCCGCGAGAGTACGCTGCCATGCTGGCCGTAGATTGCAGTAGGGCCATCGCGGCAGGGCTCACTTATCGGCCACTGGCCGAGACGATAGAGGACGTGCTGGATTGGGACCGCGCCAGGGCTGCGGGTAGAGAGCCGGCTGCGGGCCTCAGGCCAGAGAGGGAGCAGGAGTTGCTCCGGGCCTGGCACGGTGCCACCCTGTAGAATGCGGGTTGCGAGATGAGATGAACCTCACGCACGAGTACATGCATCACCGCACGGGCTACAGGCTCGGGGCCGGGTGCTGCTGGATCCGGATCTACAAGGGTGCCGACCGCGACGCTCCCGTTGTCGTGTGCGAAGAACTCCCCAGGGTCGGAGGCGTCGCTACCGAGGAGGTGTCAGGGTATCTGGCCGCCGAGGTGGTCAGGGAGCACTTCTCTGGTGGTCTGCCGGATCTGCCCCGTCCACTGCTCTGGATCGAACACCGTCCGGCCCGCAGGCGCGGCCCAGGCAAGTACTTTCTCCACACCTTCCCCGCTTACCGTCCCAGAACCGTGGGCGCGGGCTTTGTACGGCGCGTCACCCTTGGAACTTCGCATCGCGAGACCCTGGATCCAGCAGAGGTAGCCATCCTCATACGAGAAGTCTGAAGGGATGCGAAGAGAAATTGACCTACCGCGAATCGCACATTAGGCTGTAGGCGAAAACGAGAAGCTGACTAGCTGAAGTGCTGCTCTTGGAGACGAGTTGGGCGAAGAGAAGAGTACGACCGAGTACGCCATAAAGCAGGTCGGAGACCGTTACTATCCCGTCATCATCGACAGGGCGGCGGGCGGTCACTACGAGATAAACAACCCTCTGACCGGCGGCATCCTGAGCTACAAAGACCCCGAAGCCGCGGAGAAATACATCCAACGCGCCCGCGAAAAACAAACGTAGGGGCAGTTCGCGAATTGCCCTTCTGCCGTTCGAGAACCGCCTAACACGATTCGCCTCTTACGAACCGCCCCCTACATCTCGTGCCGAAACACCCAATCCCTACCATGGTTTGCCCCGGATCGGGAAGACGTTGATGTACCCCGAGAACCTGTTTAACATCCCATAACATCCACTACCCGCGACCGTGCGTGAAAGGGGAGCGCGTACAGTGTCAGGAACGAGGACGAGCGAGAAGAAACCGGTGCGCGCCTACCGCCGCGGTAAGCCCACGGGAGTAGGGGCCGTTCGCGAACTGCCCCTACTCTCTTTGTCGGAGAATGGGGTGCTCCTTGCCCTGCTGGCGATCATGCTCCTCGGGGCGGTGTTGCGGCTCTACGGCCTGGGCTTCCAGTCGCTCTGGGGCGAGGAGCTGGCGAGCTGGGACTTCAGCACCAGGGAGACGATCTCCCAGGTCATCGGGGGAGTGCGAAGTGATAGCGACCCTCCCCTTTACTTCCTGATCCTCCGCTTCGCGCAGTGGATCTTCGGCGATTCGGAGTGGGCTTTGAGGCTCCCTTCCGCCATTGCGGGGTGGCTGTGTATACCGGCGATCTACCTACTCGGCAAGAGGCTCTACTCGGAGCGCGAGGGGCTCATAGCGGCGCTCTTCATCGCGGTGCTCTGGGCCCCTATCTACTACAGTCAGGAGGCCCGCTCTTACTCGATGCTGATCCTGCTCTCCATCCTCACCACCTACTTCTGGTGGAGCGTTATGCTCGGCCTGCGCTACCGTCGGGAACTGCCGGCGAGAGAGGCCGCCCTATACGTCATCTGCGCCGTACTCTGCGCTTACCTGCACTATTTCGGGCTGCTCCTGGTCGTGTTGCAGGGCGCCGCCCTGGCTGCGCTCGCTTACGGCACGCTGCGAAATGTGATGCTCCTTTACATCCCCGTAGCCGTCGCCTACCTGCCCTGGCTACCGAGCATGGTCCACCAGTCTCGGTCAGGCGCACATAGCGGGGAGCCGACACTCCAGGTCATGCCCGATTACTTCCAGTTCCTCTTCGGCCGCTCGGGGTTGCTCTCGCTCGCCGCGTGGACGCTGCTCTGCTTCCTCTTTATCCGGGGCTGGGACGACCTGCGGTCCCGCAGGAAAGGACGCGGGATTCCACCTGGCGTGCTGCTCGCAGCGTGGGCCCTGGGACCTTTCATCGTGGCCTACGTGGCGTCGCAGCCTATGCTCACGGACGAGAATCTCCTTGTCTCGCTACCCGCCGTCTACCTCCTGTTGGCACGCTCCGTAACCCGCACGTTCTCGGGCAGGGCGGCGACCATCTTCCAGGCAACCGTGGCCGTTGGGCTGGCCGCCGTCGGCCTTGCGTACCTGCTCTTCTCGATGGATTACTACACCACCCCGGCCAAGGAACAGATCCGCGAGGCCGCCCTCTATGTCACAGGCCGCGAAGGCAAGGACACCCTGGTAGTCCGCTGCGACACAGGCGACAGGCTCGATTTCTACCTGAAGACCGGCGAGACGGGTGAGCGTAACGACGTGGAAGCCTGCGAGGCCAGGGACTTCCCGAACATAGAAGACAGGGTGAAGGAGGGCGACTTTAGGGAGGTCTTCCACTTTATCTCAGGCAAGGACCCGGACCCGCAGATGGTCTCGATGTTCCAGAGGAACTTCCAGCCGGTCGACTACGAGCGGTTCGACGGCGCCTCTGTGGTCGTCTACAAGGTGAGACCGTCCGTACCAGGAGGCCTCCCGCAAACCAGGCCTCCTGACGCGCCGCAACCCGAGCCTCCTAACAGCCTCCCGAGGCAAGAATGATCCCGGTCCGCACGCGGTCAGGACCGAGAGGAGACCATGGAGAGTAAAGAGAGATCTAGCGTAGCGGGCCCGAAGGGTGTCCTGGCGGCCGTACTCACCCCGATGGATGAGGATCTGAAGCCCAACCATCAGGCCTTCGCCGCCCACTGCCACAGGCTGCTCGCGGCGGGATGCCACGGGCTCTCGGTCTTCGGCACTACGGGCGAGGCAAACTCCCTCTCCGTGAACGAGCGGCTCGCGGCGCTCGAAGGGCTGCTCGACAGCGGCGTGCCCGTAGAGACGCTGCTGCCAGGGACAGGGTCCTGCGCCCTCACAGATACGGTACGCCTGAGCCGCGCGGCGCTCGAGGCTGGGGCCGCGGGTGTGCTAGTGCTGCCGCCGTTCTATTACAAGGGCGTCGGGGATGATGGCCTGTTCCGCTTCTTCGCCGAGGTCGTCGAGCGCGTCGGCGACGACCGTCTGCGCCTTTACCTCTACCACATCCCACAGATGACAGGCGTCGACCTCGGGCTGCCCCTGATCTCACGGCTCATCGAGGCCTACCCGGGCGTCGTAGTCGGTACGAAGGACAGCTCCGGAGACAGGGAGCGCATCATGACCCTCTGCCGGGAGTTTCCAGAGCTCTCCGTCCTCGCCGGGACGGAGTCGCTCCTGCTCGAGACGCTGCGTGGCGGCGGCGAAGGCTGCATCTCCGCCACGGTCAACGTCACCTCTCGCCTAGCCCGCCGCGTCCACGACGCACACGCCTCGGGCAAAGACGACGAAGCGGAAGCATTGCAAGAGCGATTGACGCAGGTACGCATGTCCATCGAGACGTATCCCGTAATACCGGCCCTCAAGCAGCTCATGACCAGACTGACCGGCGACGAGCAATGGCGCAACATCCGACCGCCACTCTCCGGACTGGACGAAAAGCGCACAATAGACCTCCTCTCCAACGTGCCCCTCTCCGAGCTGCTCTGATTGCAAGGCTTCAGAAATTCTCCGGAAACAGATGTCGATACCAGAAGGCGATGTGCAACAGTGGGGCATCCCTCTGCAATACCTGAAACCTGATGACTGTTCGTTCAGGCAGAGAATAGGTCTTCGAAGCTGGCTTCGTCGAGCACTGTGACGCCCAGTTCCCTCGCCCTCTCCAGCTTCGAGCCGGCCTCCTCACCGGCGAGCACGTAGTCCGTGTTCTTGCTGACCGAGGAGGTGAAGGTGCCCCCGGCCGCTTCGAGTCGCCCGACGTAGTAGTTGCGCGGACGCTCCAGGGTACCTGTTATGACGACGCGCTTGCCCGAGAGCGGTCCATCAGAAGGGCTACCCTCTTCGCGTTCGAAGTCGATGCCTCGCTCCATCAGGCGTCCGACGAGGTCGCGGTTGTCTTCGAGGCCGAAGTACTCGACGACGGCGCGGGCGACGACCTCTCCGATGCCGTCGATCCCGGTCAGCCGTTCGACCTCGACGCCGCGCATCAGGTCTTCTCCGCCCAAGCGCGTGGCGATAAGGCTTGCTGTGACCGCCCCTACGTGCCTGATGCCCAGGGCGTAGAGGACGAGGGAGAAAGGCCTTTCCTTGCTCTTTTCGATGGCCTGGATCAGGTTCTCCGCGCTCTTCTCCCCAAAGCCCTCCAGCGGGGAGAGCTTGCCGGGCTCGAGGTCGTAGACATCGGCCACATCACTGATGAAGCCGAGGTCGAATAGTCTGGTGGCGAGCTTCTCGCCCAGGCCGTCGATATCCATCGCGGACTTCGAGGACCAGTGGATTATGTGCTCGAGTGCCTGCGCAGGGCAACGGGCATTCACACAGCGGGTAACGGCCTCGCCCTCGGGGCGCGAGACGGGTTCGTCGCAGACTGGGCAACGGGCCGGCATCTCGAATTCGTACTCGTCGCCCTCGCGGTCCTCGGTGACGGCTCTGATGACCTGCGGGATCACATCCCCTGCCCTCTCCACGACGACCGTGTCGCCGACGAGGATGCCTTTCTCCTTGACGTAGTCCTCGTTGTGTAGCGTCGCCCGCGAGATCACGACCCCACCGACGTTCACGGGATCGAGCACGGCCTGCGGTGTCAAGGCGCCGGTCCTGCCGACTTTGACGATGATGTCGAGCAACTTCGTGCGTCCTGCGAGAGGCTCGAACTTGTACGCGATGGCCCAGCGCGGGGCCCTGGCCACGGAGCCGAGGGCGAGTTGCTGCTCTCGGGAGTCGACCTTCACGACGACGCCGTCGATCTGGTAGGGCAGCGACTCGCGCTGGCGGGCCGCCTCCAGACACTCCTCAATGACGGACTCTATGGAATCGTGCAGTTTGTGAGGGTTCGCCCGCAGACCATAGGCCTTCAACCCATCCAGCATCTCCGAGTGGCTCTCGAATCCTTCGCCGCCCTCGCCGATGCCGTAGAGGTAGATCTTGAGCGGTCTCTTCGCCGTGATCCTGGAATCGAGTTGCCTGATGGCGCCGGCTGCGGCATTACGAGGGTTGGCGAACGGTGGCTTCCCCTCTTCCTCCTGCCTGCTGTTCAGTCTCTCGAAGTCATCTTGTGTCATATACACTTCGCCGCGCGGCTCGAGCACGCGTGGGGGGTCGTCATCGAGTCTATCTGGGATGGAACGGACGGTGCCAAGGTTGGCCGTTACGTCCTCGCCGACCGCGCCGTTGCCGCGCGTCGCGCCTCGCGCGAAGTGCCCGTTCTCGTAGCGCAGAGAGACGGCGAGGCCGTCTATCTTGCGCTCGGTGACGTAGCGCGGGGTCTCGTCCTCGCCGAGCAGGCGCCGCACGCGCGCGTCCCACTCCCTCAAGTCTTCTACCTGGCGGGCGTTCGCGAGGGAGAGCATGGGGACGGAGTGCCTGGCCTCCTCGAACCCCTCGATCGGCTCGCCGCCGACGCGCTGGGTCGGTGAGTCAGGGGTGATCAGCTCTGGATGCTCGCCCTCGAGGGCCTCCAGTTCTCTGTAGAGACCGTCGTACTCGGCGTCGGAGATCTCCGGGGCGTCCTCGACGTGGTAGCGGCGGTTGTGGTAGCGGACCTGCTCGCGCAGATCCTCTATCCTTCCCCGAACGTCCACGCCTCCGGCCACGCAAAAATTATACGCAAGTATGCCAACTCTCCCAAGAGAAGCTTGATCGTCCGCGCCTCTTGCGACAAGGACCGTTACCGAAACGTTATAGAACCGTGGCCGAAAGTTTACGTATCTGTCGCCGTGCCGTTACCCACCCCATCTACAGTACCTACTGTAGACCGACGAGAAAGGGGACACGAAGATGAGGCGGACGGCGACGATACTGGCGGTTGTGGCCCTCATGGTGGTGTTCTCTTCAGGGGTGGCCCTGGCGGCTTACGAGGACTCGATCACGGGCACCGAGCACACCGACTTCCTCTCGGGCACGGGGAAGACGGAACGGATCATTGGCCTCGGCGGCGGCGACCGGCTCAACGGCGGCGGCGGCTCCGACCTCGTCAAGGGTGGTAAGGGCCAGGATGAGCTCGGTGACGGGTACGGAACCGACGCCGTCTACGGCGGCGGCGGCGCGGACAACCTGATCGGGCAGGGCGGCGATACCTCTGTGGACGGGTTCTACGGCGGCAGCGGCGGCGACATCGTCCAGTCGAGGGACGTCCCCGCCGTCAAGGACACCGTTGACTGCGGCACTGGCATAGATACCGTCTACGCCGACGAGGATGACGTCGTCGGAGGCGACTGCGAGCGGGTCAACGT
>JBPCIR010000173.1:0-5396 GCA_051006095.1 Rubrobacter sp.
CCCCGTTCCTGTGCCCCAGTCTCGGTCATCACAACACCACTTTACCGGAAGTTCGCCTCCCGTTCGTTACGGTGCCCATCGCAGGGAGACGCATGACTGGGGCGAAGGAAGAAACGAGAACCTGACATGCTGAAATGCTAACACTCAGTCGAGCGCCAGAGCGATGATCCCGACGACCATCGCGCCGACGGTGTTCAGGCTGTGGGCACGCCTAAGCCCTCCCATATGTCATTTTCGCGAAAGCGGGAATCCACTTGGCGCTTTGCATGTTGAGTGGCGCCCCTTATTTGCCGCTAAGTGATTCCCTGCCGGCGGTCGAGTCTGCCGCCGGCAGGGCGAGGGCCACGTTCTCCTCTGGGTGCTCCGGGAAGATCGCCCGCACCTCCAATCGACCGCCCAGCGCGGCCAGGTACGACGAGAGCGTCGTGAGGCTCATGTCGCCCCGCTTCTCCAGTTTGGCAACGTAGGGTTGGGAGACGCCCAGGTCGTGCGCCACGTCGGCCTGGGTCGCCCCGGCTGCCTCGCGCAGCTCGTGCAGCGCGACCAGCGCGTCGTAGGCTCGGCCCAGCGCCTCGATCTCCTCGCGGCGCGCGACGCCGCGCTCCGGATCGTTCAGGAACGCCTCGCGCAGTTCGCTAAACTTGTTGCGCCCGCTCATGCGATCTCTCCTTCCTCGCGCAGTCCCTCCAGGTGCTCGTCGTAGAGGCGATCCGCCTCCGGGATCTCCTCCTCATAAAACTCCCGCCACCGACCCGTCTTGTCCCCGCCCACAAGCAGTATCGCCATCCGGCGCGGGTCGAAGGCGAACAGTATCCTCAGGTTGCCGCGTGGCGGCCTCAATTCCTTCACTCCCAAGCCACGCCGCATTATAACCTATAAGTTATTTACGATCAACCTCGTGGTCGACGGTGGGCAACGGACGAAGCTCCCAGTTACCCCGCCGATCGCAAACGACGTCGCGACCCGCGCACCACACGGCGTGCAGAAAAGGCGCCATTTAGCGGCCGAGAGATACGTTTGCCATGTAAAGTTACAGTCAATGCCGACGGCAAGACGAAGACCGTCATTGTGCACGGACCTGCTCCTCGTAGTGGATTCCCGCCTTCGCGGGAATGACGTATGGGAGGACCCCAGCGTGGGCACCCGCGCAGCACTAACGCGGTCCAGTTCAAACGCTGAAGTGCTGACAAGCGGAAGCCGTAGGCTGGAGCGTGCTGAAATGCTAAAGATCATCCGAGCGCCAGCGCGATGATCCCGACCACCATCGCGCCGGCGGCGATCAGGCGCCGCGTCGAGTCGCCCTCGGAGAGCAGGCGCGCCCCCATCGCCGCCCCGATCAGGATGGAGATCTCACGCGCTGGGGCAACGTAGCTCACGGGGGTGAAGACGAGGGCCGTGAGGACCAGGATGTAGGAGAGAGGGCTGAGGACGGCAACGCCGAGGACCTCGGGCTTGTGGGCGCGCCAGAGGGTATGGACCTCCTTTCTGCGGGTCATCGCGATGGGGGTCAGCAGGAGCGTGGTGACGAGGATCGTGGCCCAGCTCTGCAGGAGGGGTGGGATCATTAGCGCGCTCACCGCCTGCTTGTCCCATATGGTGTACGCCGCGATGAACACGCCGGTCAAGAGACCGTAGACTACGCCGGCCCCGAGACCAGACCTGATGCTCCCCGACTCGCTCGTCAGCACGAAGACGCCGGCCGTGATCAGGCCTATACCGACGAACACGAGCAGGGAAGGCCTCTCACCGAAAAGTACGATAGCCGCCGCTGTCGCGAGCAAAGGCCCCGTGCCGCGGGCGAGAGGATAGACGAGCGAGAGGTCTCCGACCGCGTATCCTCGCTGCAGGAGAACGAAGTACCCAAGATGCAAGACACCGCTCCCGAACATGAAAAGGTATTGCGCGGGACCCAGATGCGGCGCGACGACGAGCACGACGACGACAGCGAGCGGGGCGTAGATCACCAACGAGCACAAACCGAAGAGCCAGACGAAGACAGCCCCCCCGTCTCCGACCCGCTTGGCCAGCAGATTCCAGGTCGCATGAAAGACGGCCGCAGCAAGCACAAGCACAAGCGCGAAGAAAGTCATAGATAAACGCTCCTCACGTCGCGATCATAGCATGTCAGCACGCTCCGGCGGGCGCCTCCGCAGGTCAGCATTTCAGCACGCTCCAGCCTGCGGCTTCCGCTTGTCAGCACATCAGCCGGCCAGCATTTCGGCGTTTCAACGGAGCGATGTTTGGGCTACGAGTCGGACTGATTTAGCATCGGAGTCGCTAGTGGAAACCGGCGCGCCGCCGAAGGCTGACCGACCTGCGGAACGCGTAGCGGCGAGGTTGGCTACGTGGCCCTTGCGACGTCCGGACCTCGGGCGTCGACCCGCTCCAGTAAGGCGAGCACCCGCCCCCACACCTCCTCCGACGACGCCGGGTCGTACTCGGTCCGGTCCGGGTCGGTGAACAGGTGGCCCGAGCCGGGGTAGGCGTACTCCTCGAAGACAGCCCCTGCTCCCCTCACGGCCTCGCCCAGGGGGGCCACCTCTTCTTCCACCTCCACCCAGGGATCATCGGCGGCGTAATGTACCTGTGCCGGCATCCCTTCGGGCCAGATCTCGATGCCGAAGTACTCTCGGAGAGCCTCGACGGGCACGGCGCCGTGCATGAGAACCACCCCCAAAGAGCCGGGCCTCGAGGTGGCCAGCACTTCGGCGTGTACGGCCCCCATGGAAAACCCGGCGAAGACCAGTCCCTCCGGCAACCCGGCGACGGCCTCTTCGGCCCTCCTGGCGATCTCCCGGTAGCCGAGCGCCTCCTCCTTGCGCATACCATCGTCCAGGTCGTCGAACACTTCGCCGTCGAAGAGATCGGGCGTGTGGACGGTGTGCCCGGCCGCGCGCAGCCTCTCGGCGGCGGCGATCACCCCTGGCCTCAGCCCCAGTACGGAATGGAACAGGACCACCTCGGCCATTCGAACTCCTCCCGAGCAGACGACTCACAACCTCACTCCGGCCCCTTGCAGAAGCGCGACCTGAGTCTACGGGTCTCCTCGTATCCTCCCAACCAGAGAATCGTCGGCCTGCCAACCTTGGTTAGCCTTGATCGTTCTTGCTGAAATGCTGACCAGCTGACATGCTATCCTGGCTAGCGTGCTGGAGACACAGCAGAGAATAGAGGCCGCGTTCGAGGACAGGGGGCTGCTGGAAGCGGAGGAGTACCGCGAGGCGGTCTTCGACACCATCGCCGCACTCGACAGGGGCGAGCTGCGCGTCGCACAGAAGAGCGGCGGCGAGTGGCGTTCCAACGCGTGGGTGATGAAGGCCATCAACCTGTACTTCGCGACAGCGGAGATGCAGACGATAGAGGCCGGACCTTTCGAGTACAACGACAAGATCCCAACCAAGAGAAACCTGGCGGCCGCGGGCGTGCGCTTCGTGCCGCCAGGGACCGTGCGCTACGGGGCCTTCGTCGAGCCTGGTGTCGTCGTGATGCCAGGCTACGTCAACATCGGGGCCCACGTCGGGAGCGGGACGATGGTGGATACGTGGGCCACGGTCGGCTCGGGGGCCCAGGTCGGACGCGACGTGCACATAGCCGGGGGCGTTGGCATTGGCGGTGTGCTCGAGCCTCCAGGGGCGATGCCCGTAGTGATCGAAGACCGCGCCTTCGTCGGCTCGCGCTGCATCGTCGTCGAGGGGGTGCGCGTCGAGGAGGGGGCCGTCCTCGGGGCCAACGTGGTGCTCACGGGGTCGACCCAGATCATCGACGTCACAGGCCCAGAGGAGGTCGTCTACAAAGGCCGCGTCCCCGCACGCTCCGTTGTCGTTGCCGGGACCCGCACCAGACAGTTCCCCGCCGGCTCATACCAGCTCCAGAGCGCCCTCATAATCGGCCAGCGCAGGGAATCGACGGACCAGAAGACCTCCCTCAACGAAGCCCTGCGGGAATTCGGGGTAAGCGTTTGAGGGAACAACTCCTCGAAACGCTCCGCTTCTTCCTCGACCGTCCGAGCGTGACGGGATCTGAGAAGCGTCTCTGCGACGACCTGGCGGCGAGGATCTCCTCTTCCCCAGGCTGGGAGATACAGCGCGTCTCGAACAACCTCGCCGTCCGCCGCAAAGAGCAAGACCCTTCCCTTCCAATAGTCGTACTCGCCGGCCACCTCGACACCGTGCCCGAGCCCGAGGGCGGCATCGAGGTCAGGGTGGAGGGGGACAGGGTCTACGGCAGGGGCGCCTCGGACATGAAGGCTGGGGACGCCGTGATGCTCGCGCTACTCGAAAGCTTCGCCGGGGGTCTCGCCGAGGAGAGTCGCTTCGAACCGGTCTTCGTGTTCTACGAGCGGGAGGAGGGACCTTACGCGGAGAACGGCCTCGAGGCCGTCTTCGCCGGCAGCCCCTGGGTGCTCGACGCGGAGCTCGCGCTGGTGCCAGAGCCCACGGCCGCGGCGCTCGAGGTAGGTTGCGTGGGGACAACACACGTCGAGGTTACATTCAGCGGCACATCCGCCCACGCCGCCCGTCCCTGGCAGGGTGAGAACGCGCTGACCAGGGCAGGAGAGTTCCTGGCCACGCTGCACGAGAGAGAGGCGACCGAGACTGTCGTGGAAGGCCTGACCTTCTACGAAGTGCTAACACCGACCCTTGCCAGCGGCGGGCACGCGACCAACGTCGTCCCCGACTCGTTCAAGATCAACATCAACCACCGCTTCGCCCCGGGCAAGGAGCTCGAAGACGTAAAACACCTCTTCGACAAACTGCTCGAGGGAAGCGCCACCTACGAGGTCGTCGACTTCGCCCCCAGCGGCCCGGTAAACCTGGAGAATTCTCTCCTCCAAGAGCTCATAGACACAGGCCTCGAAGTACGTCCCAAGCAAGCCTGGACCGACGTAGCCCGCTTCTCGGAGCGCGGAGTCGCCGCCGCAAACTTCGGCCCCGGCCTACCCTCCCAGGCGCACAAAGAGTCCGAATACGCCGAGCTCCCCCTCCTAGAAGAGTGCTACGCGCACCTAGTATCGTTTTTCAAGTAAGCACTTCAGCACGGCGCTTCGCGCCTTTCAGCACGCTACGCCCTTCGGGCTTCGCTTTCAGCATATCAGCAAGAGCTCGCGAATGCTGAAATGCCGACAAGCGCCCGACAGGGCGCGTGCTGAAGTGCTGACAAGCTAGTCGTCACGCACCACCTACTTCGTCTCGCAAGGACCTATGCCGTGCGGCGGTTCAGGCGGCGTTCGAGGCGGTTGGCCAGGTAGATCAGGGGCAGGCAGATCGCGAGGTAGATGAGCGCCGCCGCGATCAAGGGCGTCCCGTTGAAGGTCTCGGACTGCAGGACCCGCGCCGCCCGCAGGAGCTCGGCGAGCCCTATTACCGAGACGAGGGAGGTGTCCTTCACCAGTGTTA
>JBPCIR010000174.1:0-3906 GCA_051006095.1 Rubrobacter sp.
GGTCTGGTAGAGACGGGCGATCTCGGCCACCTGGACGAGGCTCTGCGGGCGCTTGGCGAGACGCCCTACGGAGTTCTCGTCGAGGTAGCGCCGCGCTGTGATGCGCGCGAGGGCCATCCGTCCCTCCATGTTATCGTAGCCGTCCAGGGTCCGCAGTTCCCGCTGGCCCCGAAAAGAGCCTGTCCTAACTTCTTTGTGGCCGACGAAGGTGCGTGGGGTGTGGCCGCCCGCGAAGTAGGAGATCTGGCGGGCCATCCTCCCCGCCTCGGAGGAGTCGACGTCGCTTCTTATCTCGACCCACCTGCGCACGGTGCCGGAGTACAGGCGCTCCAGCGCCCGCCAGGTCGCGTCCCCGCGCAGGTCGACTTCGCCGGGCTTCTCCGTAACGACGGAGACCTGCGCGTCGGGCAACGTTTCGCTGTAAGCATGCCTCACGGCCTCGAGCAGGTCTTCGAACTCCTCGTCGACGGTCCCTGAGAGGTACCTGCGCCGCTCGGCCGGGAGCACGTACATGAGGCGGCTCTTGATCCTACGCTCCTTGCCCTCGGAGGCCTTGAGCCGGTCTATGGCATCGTAGAGCTGCCGGCGGCGGCGGTAAACCAGCGCCGTCAACTCTTCCACCTCGGGATCATTCGCAGAACCCCCGGACCAGGCCTCATCACGCGCCGAGCATGCCGCCTCGTGGGCGTTCTCGGCCCTGACAACGGCCCGCTGCTCCGTTTCTCGTTCCGTCTGGGCCTCGCCCAGCTCCCGCTCGAGGGTCTCAATAGTCGAGGACATCAGAAATTCCCCGTTCCCACTCAACGCCCACCTTCACGACCATTCTACAGCACGCCGTCCGCCGACGGCGCTCACCGATGCCAGCGCGTAGGAGCGGCGCACAATGACGACCGCCGCTGTTGCGCGGGTTGTCGAGAACGTGTACATTTCTACTAGTTATCCGGAGTGCGATGGGAGAGGAGATTCACGTGGATTTCAACACGGGATCTAGTGGGGGTACAGGGTCGGGTGGTTCCTCTGGAGGACCGGGCGGGCCCCCGCCCCGAGTATCTGGTGGTGCTTCCGGCGGGGAGTTCAACATCGGCGACCCTGTCCAGAGCTTTATCAACACGGTAAGGAACGTCATCACAGCACCCGTCGGCTTTTTCCGCGGCATCAGGCGCGAGGGTGACCTGGTGAACCCCTTGATCTTCGCGATCATCTGCTACGAGGTTTCAGCGATACTGGGCGGCCTGCTCGGCCTTGTTGGTCTAGGTATGGGCGGAACTCAGGGGTTCGGCTCTTTTCTCATCTCCATAATCCTGGCCCCGATCTTCGCCGCCATCGGCCTGTTTATCGGGGCCGGCATACTGCATCTGCTCGTGATGCTGATCGTAGGCTCGCGCAACTCAGGCTTCGAGGGCACGTTCAGGGTAAGCGCGTACTCTTCCGTGACCAGCCTCGTAAGCTGGATTCCCTTTGTCGGGTGGATAGCGAGCCTTTACGGTATCTACCTGGCCATAATGGGGATCAGGGAGGTTCACAACACAAGCACCGGTAGGGCCGCGATCGTGGTCCTCATACCCGCAGTGGTGGTATTGCTGCTCGTTCTGTTGATCATCGCCGCCATCGGGGCCGCTCTTTTCTTCGGCACCCAGCAGTAGGCGCCAAGCAACCGGTAAGGTCCGTAGCCGGGAATAGCTGCCCTCGCGCCTGGCCGCTATACTGTCGGCGGTCTACAGCGAAGGGGGTTTGCGCGTGGCGCAGACGGTTACTCTCATACCGGGCGACGGGATCGGCCCTGATCTCACGGACTCCGTAAAGGAGGTTATAGGCGCGCTCGACGTCGACATCGAGTGGGAGATCGCCGAGGCCGGCGAGACGGTGATGGACAGGGAAGGTACGCCTCTACCCGAGTCCGTGCTCGAGTCGATCCAGCGCAACAAGGTGGCGCTCAAGGGACCGCTCACCACACCTGTTGGGACGGGGTTCCGGTCGGTGAACGTGGCGCTGCGCAAAGAGCTCGACCTCTACGGGAACATCAGGCCTGCCTTGAGCCTGCCCGGGGTGGAGACACCGTACAAGAACATCGACCTCATCATCTACCGCGAGAACACGGAGGACCTCTACGCCGGCGTGGAGCACACCGTCGGCAAGCACGCGGCGGAGTCGATCAAGATCATCACCCGCGAGGGTACAGAGCGCATCTGCCGGATGGCCTTCGAGCGCTCTAAAGAGCAGGGCCGCAAGCACATCACCGTCGTCCACAAGGCCAACATCATGAAGTTCACCGACGGCCTTTTCAGAGACGTCTTCTTCGAGGTCGCAAAAGACTACGAGAACGACTTCGAGGAGATAGACGATCGCATCGTCGATAACATGTGCATGCAGCTCGTCATGAAGCCGAACCTCTACGACGTGCTGGTCTGTCCCAATCTTTATGGGGATATCCTATCTGACCTGTGTGCAGGCCTTACGGGCGGGCTCGGCGTCGCCCCAGGGGCTAATATAGGGGAGGAGATCGCGGTCTTCGAGCCTGTCCACGGCTCGGCCCCGAAGTACGCAGGCCAGAACAGGGCCAACCCGCTGGCGACGCTGCTCTCGGCCAAGAACATGCTCATCCACCTCGACTATGGCGAGGAGGCCGACAGGATGCAGACGGGGATAGAGGCGGCGCTTGAGAGCCCCGAGACGCGCACGAAGGACCTCGGCGGCAGCGCCGGGACGAGGGAGTTTACGCAGGCCATCGTCTCGAACCTGTAGAATTGGGGTGCGAATCGTTGCGAGTGGACATCGGAGGCTGGTGCGAGCCGGTAGCGACAGAACCCATAGAGGAGCGGGTGGGCGGCGCTACGGGGTCGTAACGCCCGGGCTTGGCCGCGGCTAGCGGGGTGGCCGGTTGCGAATCGCGTTCTTTACCGAGACCTTCCTTCCGGCCACCGACGGCGTCGTCACCAGGCTCAAGCACACCATCGAAGAGTTGAGCGGGATGGGTGACGAGATGCTGGTGATCGCTCCCAAGTACGGTGAGGGATCCGGCCATTACGAAGGGGTTCCGATCCACCGCGTCTCGAGCGTGCCGTTCCCGCCCTATCCCCAGATAAAGCTTGCTCCCATTAACCCCGGCGTTGGAAAAGCGCTGCGTGGTTTCGGGCCTGACGTGATCCACGCCGTCAACCCTTTCGTTCTCGGACGGGGAGGTACCTTTTACTCCAGGCGGCTGGACGTACCCCTTGTGGCCTCCTACCACACGAACATCGCCGCCTACGCCCACTTTTACGGTCTCGGGCTCTTCGACCGCGCCACGCTCTGGTACACGAGGAAGCTGCACAACAGGGCGGACATCAACCTCTGCACCTCGGAGGCGACGCTCCGCTACCTTGCCGGCGAGGGCGTCGAGCGGTTGCGCCTGTGGCCGCAGGGCGTCGACGCCAGGCGCTTCCACCCCGACAAGTTCTCGAAAGATTGGCGGGTCAGGCTGACGAATGGCCACCCGGCGGAGCGGCTCCTGCTCTACGTCGGGCGCCTCGGCCACGAGAAGGACATCGGGAGGCTAAGGGTCGTTCTCGACCAAGTGCCGGGAGTACGTCTCGCGCTCGTCGGCGACGGACCCGCGCGCAGGGACCTCGAAGTGGAGTACGCGAATACGAGGGTGTTCTTCACTGGGGCGCTGCACAGCGAGGAACTCGCTGCATCGTTCGCCTCCGCAGACGCTTTCTTGTTCCCTTCGACCACGGAGACGCTGGGGATGGCGATGATCGAAGCCCTCGCCTCCGGGCTGCCCGTGCTCGCCGCGAGGACGGGCGCGGCAGGGGAGGTGGTCAGCGACGGCGAGTCAGGAATTCTCTACGATCCTGATTCCGATGCAGCCCTCGTCGCCGCCGTCAGAAAGATCGTTTCGGACGACGGTCTGAGGGCGAGGATGGG
>JBPCIR010000175.1:0-3457 GCA_051006095.1 Rubrobacter sp.
AGAAGCACCGCGTGGAGGATGCACTCTCGGCGACCCGCGCGGCCCTCGAGGAGGGCATCGTTCCAGGCGGTGGCGTCGCGTTCCTGCACGCCCAGCAGCCTGTGGCCGACATGCTCGACTCCCTCGATGGTGACGAGCGGACGGGTGCCAGGATCATCCACCGCGCCCTCGAGGAGCCTATCCGACAGATCGCCCGCAACGCAGGGGCCGACGGCTCCATTGTGGTCGACAAGGTCCGCACCGAGGGTGGCAACATGGGCTTCAACGCCCTCGCAGGCGAGTACCAAGACCTCGTCTCGGCCGGTGTAACCGACCCGACGATGGTCTCGCGCTCCGCCCTGCAGAACGCCGCTTCCATCGGAAGCCTCATCGTGACCACGGACGTCATCGTGGCCGAGCCTGAGGAGGACATGCCCGCCATGCCCGCGGGCGGCGGCATGGGAGGTATGATGTAAGGAGCTCTCCAAAGAGCTTCTACCAGCGGCGTCCCGAAAGGGGCGCCGCTTTTTCGTAACCTGATCTGTTTCGCCTGGGTCTCAAAGGGTATATATTGCGGCTAGCTGGCGACCGAGAGACGGGGAGCGAGGTGAGGGAGGATAGATAGGGGACTGGCTATAGTGGTCGTCGTCCTGGTGGTGATCCTTCTGGCCGTGCTCGTGTTGCCGTTTGTTACTTAGGGAAAGATCACTCGTGAGGGAGGTGAGAACGTGCGGGGTGGGCTCATACCGATACTTGTAGTCATTGTTTTGATTCTTCTGATCTTGATATTGCTCTCGCGGTTCCTCTAAGGAGGCAGAACTTTCTGGTGCATAATGGGTCTCCAGGGAGGTAGACGAGTGAGTAACAGCAACCTGCTTACCATCGCAGTGGTGCTCATCATCGTAATAGTGCTACTCGGCCTTCTGGGGATAATACCGGTATTCTAGGTCTGGTTCTTTGCTTGACCCTGGTGCCGGTCGCAGTGTAGCATAGGCTTTATTGCAAAGTCCGGCAAAAAAGTGTATCGGGGCCCACGGAGGCAGTTCTCCGTGGGCCCCGTTTTGTCTGCCAGGAACGACCGGAAAGGAACCCAAGCTCCCACATGGATATCGAGATAGGAAGAGGCAAGACCGCGCGCCGGGCTTACGGGCTCGATGAGATCGCCATTGTACCGAGCCGCAGGACCCGAGACCCTGAGGACGTAGACATCTCCTGGGCTTTAGGCAACCTGAACCTCGACCTGCCCTGCCTGGCCAGCGCTCTGGATGCGGCCGTGGACCCAACGACCGCGGGCACCATCGGTTCGCTCGGCGGCCTCGCCGTGCTCAACCTCGAAGGCCTGCAGACGAGGTATGAGGACCCCGATCCCGTCTTCGAGGAGATAGCGAGCCTCCCCGAGCACAAGGCCACGAGGATCATGCAGGATATCTACGCCGAGCCCATCAAGGAAGAGCTCATCTTCCGCCGCGTGCAGGAGATAAAGGACAAGGGCGTCATAGCGGCGGCCTCGCTTACGCCCCAGCGGGTCGAGCGTTACCACAAGGCGGCCATAGAGGCCGGCCTCGACGTCCTCGTCGTCCAGGGGACCGTGGTCTCCGCCGAGCACGTCTCGAGGTCCGTCGAGCCGTTGAACCTGATGGAGTTCGTGCCTTCACTGAACGTGCCCGTAATAGTCGGTGGCTGCGCGAGCTACTCGACGGCGCTCCACCTCATGCGGACGGGGGCCGTCGGCGTCCTCGTGGGTGTCGGGCCCGGACGCATCTGCACCACGCGGGGTGTGATCGGGGTCGGCGTGCCGCAGGCTACGGCCGTGGCCGACGCCGCCGCAGCCCGCATGCGCCACTACCTCGAGACCGGTGAGTACGTCAACGTCATAGCCGACGGCGGGATGCGCACCGGCGGTGAGATCGCCAAAGCCATAACCTGCGGGGCCGACGCCGTGATGCTTGGCAGCGCCTTCGCCAGGGCGGAAGAAGCCCCAGGCCGCGGATACTCGTGGGGGATGGCCACGTTCCACCCGACCCTCCCGCGCGGCACCCGCATCAGCACGAGGACCACCGGGTCATTAGAAGAGATACTCGTCGGGCCGGCGCGAGAGAACGACGGTACCCTCAACCTCATGGGCGCCCTGAGGACGAGCATGGCGACCACGGGCTACCAGAACATAAAAGAGTTCCAGAAGGCCGAGGTCATGTTCGCGCCCTCGCTCGCGACCGAGGGCAAGACCGAGCAGCGCTCCCAGGGCGTCGGAATGGGAAAGTAGTTTGATCCTGGTCCTCGACTTCGGAGGGCAGTACTCGCAGTTGATCGCCAGGAGGGTGCGCGAAGCACACGTCTACTCTGAACTAATTCCCTACGACACGCCCGTAGAGGAGATCCGGGCGAGAAACCCCGAGGGCATAATCCTCTCAGGCGGCCCCAACAGCGTCTATGAGGAGGGCGCCCCGCGGGCCGAGCCAGATCTCTTCGACCTCGGCGTGCCGATGCTAGGCATCTGTTACGGGATGCAGCTCATGGCGCTCGTTGAGGGAGGGGAGGTGGGGGCAGTCCAGATCAGGGAGTACGGCCGCTCCGACCTTATCGTAAACAGCCACAATGGTCTCTTCTCCGGCACGCCCGATGTGCAGAAGGCCTGGACGAGCCACGGAGACGCAGTCTTCTCCGTCCCTGAAGGCTTCGAGGTCACGGCCGAGACACCTTCAGTCCCTATCATCGCCTTCGAGAACCCCGATGAGGGGCGCTACGGGGTCCAGTTCCATCCCGAGGTCGGGCACACGGAGTATGGGATGGAGATCCTCAAGAACTTCCTCTACGAGGCGTGCGGATGCAAGCCCGAGTGGACGCCGGTCAACATCATTACCGACGCGGTCGAGAGGATAAGGGAGCAGGTAGGCGACGCGAGGGCCATCTGCGGGCTCTCCGGCGGGGTCGACTCGGCCACCGCCGCGATGCTCGTCCACAGGGCCATCGGCGACAGCCTGACGTGCGTCTTCGTCGACCACGGCCTATTGAGGCAAAACGAGGCCGAACAGGTCGTCGAGGCGTTCGGCGAGAACTCGGACGTGCCGCTCGTCCACGTGGAAGCTGCGGGACGTTTTTTGGACAAGCTTGCGGATGTCACAGACCCAGAGGCGAAGCGCAAGATCATCGGCGAGGAGTTCATCCGCACCTTCGAGGAGGAGGCCGGAAAGCTAGAGGACGCGAAATTCCTCGTACAGGGCACACTCTACTCCGACGTCATAGAGAGCGGGACCCGCGACGCCGCCAGGATAAAGAGCCACCATAATGTGGGCGGCCTGCCTGAAGTGATGGACCTCGATCTCGTCGAGCCTTTGAGGAACCTCTTCAAGGATGAGGTGCGCGTCGTTGCGGCCGAGCTGGGGATGCCGGAGAGACTCGTCTGGAGGCAACCGTTCCCTGGGCCTGGGCTCGCGATCAGGGTCATAGGAGACGTCACGGCCGAGCGGCTCGAGATCCT
>JBPCIR010000176.1:0-4473 GCA_051006095.1 Rubrobacter sp.
CGGGCTTGGGCGGCGTCCATCGACTACACGCCTGACCACCTCCCTATCATCGACGAGCCGGCGGAGGGTTTCTACGTCCTGGCGGCTGGGGGACACGGGATGATGTGGGGACCGGCGCTCGGGGAGAAGATGGCCGGGCTCGTATCCGATGGCACCGTCGAAGACCTGCCCAAGGAGGACATAGAGCTTGCGCGGTTCTCGCGGGAGAGAGACCCGAACAGGGTAGAGGACACCATCGCCCTGCCCTTCCCCAACAAGTAGAAGAGGAGATAGAGCTGTGACGACGGCGCCACAGATGAAGGCAGAGATTCCGGAGAAAGTAAAGTCGTTGAAGGCCCGCATCGCAGAGTTCGTGAGGGAGGAGCTTCATCCTTTCGAGACGGAGATCGCGGAGCGAGGGGAGATCGACGAGGAGAAGCTGCTGGCGCTGCGCAACAAGGCTCGCGAGGCCGGGTTCAGCAACCTCAACATGCCCACGGAGTACGGCGGGATGGACCTGTCCATGGTCTCGCTCGTGGCGCTGGAGGAGGAGTCAGGGAAGACGACCAACGGCCTCGGGTACATGGTCGCCGACAGGGGACCGCGGGAGCTTCTCGAGCTGGCAAGCCCCGAGCAGGTGGAGCGCTACGTCATGCCCGTTTTGCGGGGCGAGACGCGGGAGGCGTGGGCGATCACCGAGCCTGAGGCCGGATCCGACATAAAGGACATAAAGACCACCGCAAGGAGAGACGGGAACGAATGGGTCCTGAACGGGGAGAAGTGGTTCGTGACCGGCGGTGAGCGGGCCGGCTTCTTTATCGTGCTGGCGTGGGCCGGTGAGGAGCAGGCGTCTTTCCTGGTTGAGCGCGAGACGCCAGGGCTCGAGTTCGTGCGCACGCCGGTCTTCATGCACGACCCCTACGCCTCCAAACACGTCGAGCTACGGCTGAAGGATTGCCGGGTCCCCGAGGACGCGCGCCTCGGAACCGGGGGAGACGAGGGGACCAAGCGCTGGTTCTCCTTGGAGAGACTGATGATTGCGGCCCGTTGTTGCGGGGCCGCCGAGAGACTCATAGATCTGGCGCGAACGTGGTCGCTCGAGCGCTCGGCTTCGGGAAAGAAGATCTCAGAGTACCAGGCGATACAGTTCATGCTTGCCGACTCGGCGACCGAGCTGAACGCCGCCAGACTGATGGTGTACCACGTGGCCTGCATGTGGGATCTCGACGCACCGAGCATCCTGCACGGTAAGACGGCGATGGCGAAGCTTTTCGCGTCAGAGATGGCAGGCCGGGTCGCTGACCGGGCGGTCCAGATCTTCGGTGGCCGCGGATACATGACCGAGAACCCGGCCGAACGGTATTACCGCGAGCTAAGGGTCGACCGCATCTGGGAGGGTACGAGCGAGATACAGCGGTCGATCATCGCCCGCGGGTTGCTGAAGCGGGGCCGAGAAGCGTACACGATGGGCGGTTAGCAGCCCCGGAGGCAGACCTCCGCGGACGCATCCTCGGTGCCGCGCAGGACGTCGGGAGCATCGGACAGCATCCCGCGAGGTCCGATCATCGTTCAGGCTCATCGGTACGCTCCGCGAGCGCCGTGATCTCGGCTGCCAGGCTCCGCAGCGCCTCGCGAAGTTCGGGCGGCGTGCGCACCACAAAGGGGAATGAGAGTCCCGCAAGCATCCGCGCCATCCACCCGAGGTCGGAGGTCGAAGAGATCATGACGACACCCTCGGGTGTCTCCTGGAGCGTGAAGCCCATCTTCGGGAGTTGGCCGCGCGCTTCTCCCACAGTCGTCTCGAGCAGCACCTCTACGGAGTAGCGGTCTTCGCGCATATCCGCCAGGGCCTCCAATACTCCCTGGGGTGTATCGAAGCCTGGCGGGAGCTCGAACGACTCATCGATCCTCTGTACCGAGAGTACCCGGTCCAACCTGAACAGGCGTCTTCCTTCCCGCAGGTGACAGTAACCGAAGGTGTACCAGAAGGCATCCCCCTGAACGACGGCGTAGGGATCCACATCCCTCCTAGTCTCACCCGAGTCCCCAGACCGGTATCGCATCCTTACACGCTTGCGCTCCCGCACGGCCGCGCTCAGGGTAACGACGACCTCCCCCGCGGGGAGACGCGCAGGGGCCGCGGTAGCAGGAACTATGACCTCCTCGAAGGTCCGCACCCGCTCGCGCAGCCCTTCGGGCATGACGCGCTCCAGCTTCGCCTGGGCCCCCTCGACGGCGGGGGCGGCGCCCGATAGACCGAGCCTGCGGGCCGAGAGCAGCCCAAGAGCTAGCGCGAGCGCCTCCTCGTCCGTGAACATGATCGGCGGCAGCTTGAAGCCGTGCCTCAGAGTATATGCACCGTACCTGCCCCTCTCGGCCTCCACAGGCACGCCCATCTCCTGGAGCATCGCCACGTAGCGGCGCACGGTCCTCTCGCCGACCTCGAGCCTACGTGCCAGCTCGGGACCACCTATCCTCCCCCGCGCCTGGAGCAACTCCAGCAGCGAGAGCAACCTCGTCGTCGGACGGTAGCCGTACACTCAATTACCTCCGAAAAACCTCGCCGTTTCACAGGCTATCAGGAAGGATTATGACCTGTTTCGCCAGTACTCTCATCAGGCAAGCGAGAGAGGAGTTACACGTCGTGAACGATTGGTTATCTGTGGAGCTCGCGCGGGAGAGGAACGCAAGGATTCTGGCCGAGGCCGAGGAGCGGCGGCTTGCGCGGCTGGCCCCCCGCAAGCCGGTGTGGAGCGCGCTGCGGGCGCGGGTGGCGAGGAGGATGTTCGCGTTCGCGGTGGCGCTGGAGAAGGAAGAGACCTGGCGGGCCGTGTGGGAGAGGTTGGAGGCACCGCGGCACCCTTAGAGGCGTGCGCGCAAGCGTCTCGCGCTGTCCTTGATGTGCCTAGCCCTCCAGACAACAGGTTTCAGGCGTAGGCCCTTTCGAGGCCGCCTTCGTCGAAGGCCCTCAATTATCTGTGTTCTTTCACGGCCGGATCACGGTCCCATCCAGACGCCTGACGGGCGGCCAGCCCCCGTTCAGCGGGTCCTCAGGGAACGGGTACTTGGCCGCGAGATCTTCGTCTATATCCACGCCGAGTCCTGGCGATTCGGAAGGCCACATGTAGCCGTCCCGGATCTCCGGGCATCCGGGGAAGACCTCGCGGGTGCGCTCGTCGAAGACGTGCTGTTCCTGGACCCCGAAGTTGTGGCACGCGAGGTCGAGTTGCAGGTTCGCGGCGTGTCCTACGGGGGAGACGTCGCCAGGCCCGTGCCATGCCGTCCTCACGCCGAAGAACTCGCAGAACGCCGCGAGCTTACGGGCCATGCTCAGGCCGCCGATGTCCGAGATGTGCACGCGGATAAAATCGATCAAACGTTCCCTGATGAGCGACACGTATTCGGCCTGATTCACGAACAGCTCCCCCATGGCGACCGGTGTTGCGGTTAGCTGGCGCAGGAGATGGAAATACTCAGCGTCCTCGGGGGCGAAAGGGTCTTCGAGGAAGAACAGGTGGTATGGTTCGAGCTCCCTGGCGAGGCCTATCGCCTGGATCGGCGGGACGCGCTCGTGGACGTCGTGCAACAGCTCGACCTCCTCACCAAGGGAATTGCGCAGGTGTTCGAAGAGGCGAGGGATCAGGCGGCAGTAAGGTGTCGGCTCCCAGGGGTCCTCTCCCAGTCCCAGCGTCTGCGGGCCTGCTGAGATCGTTGACCCGTACGTCGAGTAGCCAGGCACGGAGATCTGGCAGCGCACGTAGCGATAACCTTCCTCTATGTATTTTCGTGCCTCGTCCTCGACCTCGTTGAAGTCGCTGCCTGTGGCATGGGCATAGAGGGCCACCGCGTGGCGGCACCTGCCCCCGAAGAGCCCGTACACCGGCATCCCGGCCCGCTTGCCCTTTATGTCCCACAGCGCCATGTCCACGCCGGCTAGAGCGTTGTTCAGGACAGGTCCGCCGCGCCAGTACGAGCTCACGTAGGCCGACTGGTAGATATCCTCGATATCGCCCGGGTCGCGGCCGACGAGGAAAGGCTTCAGGTATTCCTCGATGGCCGTGACGACGGCCAGCGGGCGCTGGGTGAACGTGGCGCATCCGAGGCCGTAGAGCCCCGGCTCATCGGTCTCGACCTTCACCACCACAAGCCTTATGCCCTCCGGCGCCGTGCAAATCGTTCTTATGTCCGAGATCTTCACCCTCCGGCTCCCTGGCCGGCGTCCTGCAGCGCTGGGGTGGGATCGTAGTCAGTGGGGACTGGCACGAAGGGGGGCCTGACGGTTCCCATCAGGGTTCCGTGCCTCGCCTGCGCGAGCTTCTTGAGGACGGCGGGAGAGGCGTACTCTTTGGTCATCGCGCGGGCTTTCTGGAGCTTCTCGGAGAGGGCTGTGCCTCCGGCCTCGTCGCCTTCCCCGTGCTTTTCGTACAGTTCGAGCACCTCTTCGGGGATAAAGTTGGCCAGGGCGGAGATAACGCCCTGGGCCCCCGTATCGAG
>JBPCIR010000177.1:0-6949 GCA_051006095.1 Rubrobacter sp.
CCCTTCCGCATTCCGCTGTCAGGCACTCGTTCCGCTATACTTTCTCCGCCATGTTGGGGATTTTTCTCGTGCTGTTCGGCTATATTCTCGGCTCCGTGCCGACCGGGTACCTGGTCGGGCGGGCCCTCGGCGTGGACGTTCGGAAGGTAGGCAGCGGCAACATAGGTACGGCGAACGTGCTGCGGGCCGCGGGGAAGTGGGCCGCCGTACTCACGCTCGCAGGTGACATGCTCAAGGGTCTCATTCCTGTGGTGGTCGCCAGGCTCGCTGTAGAGAACGAGTGGCTCATCGCCGCCGTCGCTTTCGCGGCGGTGATCGGGCACTGCTGGCCCGTCTTCCTGCGCTTCAAGGGCGGGAAGGCTGTCGCCACAGGCGCCGGTACGACTATAGGGCTCGCGCCTTTGATCGGGCTCTGCCTCTTCGCGTTCTGGTGGGCTGTCGTGCTCCTGAGCCGCTACACTTCGCTCGGCGCAATAGCGGTCATGGTAGTAAGCCCCGTAGTGTTCTGGCTCTCCGGCCAGCCGCTCCCTTACTTGCTCTACACCATAATCGGGGGGGCGCTCGTCCTCTGGCGGCACAGGGAGAACGCGCGGGCCCTCCTGAAGGGCACAGAGAGGAAGGTAGGCCAGCGGACGGAGGGGGAAAGCTAGTTGCTCGGAGGAGCCTACAGCGGCAAGAAGATACTGCTTACGGGGGGGACGGGCTTCCTCGGGACGGCGCTGGTCGAGAAGATCCTGCGCTCCCTCCCCGACCTCGGGCGCCTCTACCTCCTCGTCAGGCCATCTCGCGGCAAGAGCGCAGCGAAGAGGTTCGAGAAAGACGTGCTCGGCGCGGCAGCCTTCCGCGGCCTGCGCGAGAGACTGGGCGACGACTTCGAGGACCGCGTCTCGAAGAAGGTCAGCGTCCTCGAAGGAGATGTCCACGCCCCTTCGTTGGGGCTCGCTGAGCAGGATCTCGCCGAGCTCTCGCGTGAGGTGGACGTTGTGATCCACTCCGCCGCTTCTGTCATTTTCGATGCGCCACTCGACGCTGCGGTCGACTCGAACGTCCGCGGGACTCTGGGGCTTCTGAAGCTCGCGCGCACGTGGGAGAAGCGGCCGCTATTCATGCACATCTCGACGGCTTACGTGGCCGGAACCAGCAAGGAGGACGCACCTGAAGCACCGCCAGGCGCGTCCTCGCCGAACGGGACGGCCCTCGACGCGCGCGAGGAGGTCATCGGCCTCGAGGCCGTCGTGGCCGAGGTGGATGAGGCTTCGCAGGAGCGGTCGCTGCTGAGACGCTTCGAGACCGAGGCGCGGCGGGAGCTCGGGATGGTCGGCGAGGAAGAGGAGGTCGCAGAGAGGGTGGACCAGCTGAGGCGGGCCTGGATGCGCGAGCGGCTCGTCGAGCGGGGGACGCAGCGGGCGCGGGAGTTGGGGTGGAACGACGTATACACCTTCACCAAGTCGCTCGCAGAGCGGATGGTGGTCGCAGAGCGGGGTGAGACGCCGCTCGTCATACTGAGACCAGCAATCATAGAGAGCAGTCACAGGGAACCGTACCCGGGTTGGATCCAGGGCACGAGGATGGCCGACCCCATAATCATGGCGTTCGCGAAGGGCATCCTGCGCGAGTTCCCAGGCAACCCGAAAAGCTACGTCGACATAGTCCCCGTCGACCACGTCGTGAACGCGATCCTCGCCGCCGGAGTGCGCCGCCCGGAAGAGCCCGAGGTCTTCCAGGTCGCCTCGGGAGAACGCAACCCGATCCGCTACAGCGGCATGTACGATATCGTTCGCGACTACTTTATAGAGCATCCCCTGCGAGATTCCGGCGGGCGTCCGATCCAGGTGCCAGAGTGGTCCTTCCCCGGTCGCAGGCGGGTCGAGGGGCAGCTCAAGCTAGAGCTCGCCGGCCTCAAGGTCGCGGGCACTCTCGCCGCGCGCATGCCCGAAGGTCACATGGCTTCGGACGCGCGCCAGAGGATCGCACGCGCCGAGAAGCGCGCCAAAATGAGCCTCTACTACAGCCGCATCTACGGCGCCTACGCGACCATGACCTCGACGTTTGCGAGCTCGGGCACGATGGCCCTCTACACAGCCCTGCCGGCGGAGGATCGCGAGGAGTTCCCTTTCGACATCGCCGAGGTCGACTGGCGGGCGTGGATGCAGGGGGCACATCTGCCGGCGCTCACGACCCGCCCGAGCCGCAAGAAGCGCAAGAAGACGACCGAGGAGAAGCCTGGCGAGGTAGCGGCGATCTTCGACGTCGACGGCACCCTCGTCGGCTCGAACGTAGTCTCTTACTTCGCGTGGCTCAGGATGAGGGAGCTTCCTGCGGCCGTGCGCCCACTCTGGCTCGCCGGCTTTTTGACCAAGATCCCTTACTACTGGGGACTGGATAAGATCAGCCGCGCCCACTTCAACCGCGCCTTCTACAAGAACTACGCGGGCTGGAAACCCTCCCGCGCCAGACACCTCGGACAGGAGAGCTTCGCCGGCTTTACCCTGGATCGCATCTTCCCCGACGCGTTGCAGCAGCTAAGAGACCACAAGGCCGCCGGCCACCGCGTCGTCCTGCTCTCTGGCGCGCTGGACTTCCTCCTGGAGCCCATGAAGGACCTCGCCGACGACGTGCTCTGCTCCACCCTGGCCCAGGAGAACGGCACCTATACGGGAGAACTGACTGGCGCCCCCGTGGCCGGCGACGCCCGCGCCAGGATGCTCGCCTCCTTCGCCAGGCGCCGCGGCCTCGACCTCTCCCGCTCCTACGCCTACGCCGATTCGATCTCAGACCTCCCCATGCTCGAGGCCGTCGGGAACCCCGTCGCCGTCAACCCTGACCGGCGGCTCGGGACAGCGGCGAAAGACCGGGGATGGAAGGTCGAGCACTGGGACAAGAACGGCGCCGCAGACAGCGTGGCCAAGAAGATCTAGGTTGCAAGCTCTCGTCTACCGAAAGTCCGTCTCACGCTACCTCCTGATGCGCGCCGGCTCGAAGCGGATAAAGTCCCTCGAAACGAGCCGCTTCTCCCCGCTCCAACTCGCAGACGCCCCAGAACCCAGACTCCCGACCCCGGAATGGGTTCGCATAAAGTCGCTCCTCTCGGGTATCTGCGGCTCGGATCTCGGAACGCTCTCCTCCGAAAACTCTCCCTACTTCTCCCCTATAACCTCCCCTCCTTTTGTGATGGGCCATGAGGTCGTCGGTGAGGTAGTAGAAGACGATTCCTGCTTCCGCGCGGGCGAAAGGGTCGTCCTCGAGCCAGCCCTCGGCTGCGCGGTCCGCAGCATAGACCCACCTTGCCCTTACTGCGCCTCGGGCCGCCACGCCCTGTGCCTGAACGTCGCCAGAGGGGACATCTCGGCTGGCATCCAGACTGGCTTCTGCCACGATACGGGCGGCGGCTGGTCGCACCAAACGCTCGTCGCCCATTCCTCGCAGCTCCACCGCGTACCCGACGCCGTGCCCGATGAGGCCGCCGTCGCCATCGAACCCCTCGCCTGCGCCGTACACGCCGCGCTCGGGTCAGCCCCAGCCCCCGACGACACCACCCTGGTCATCGGGGCCGGCAGCGTCGGCCTCCTTACCGTCGCCGCCCTGAGGCACCTCACACAAGCAGGCCGCATCATCTGCGTCGCCAAGCACGAGCGACAGAAGACCGAGGCGCTTCGTCTGGGTGCAACGGAAGTCATTCACCCGAAAGAGACCTACACGAAACTCCCCGAGATGCTAGGCACGGAGGCCTACAAGCCCGAGCTCGGCAAGCCGGTCGTCATGGGCGGAGCCGGCAGAGTCTTCGAATGCGTCGGCACACCAGGCACGACGGAGGACGCCCTCCGCCTTGCACGACCAGGTGGCGAGGTCACGCTCGTCGGGATGCCGGGAGCGAAGAGCGCACTTGACCTCACAGCCCTCTGGTACAAGGAAGTCCGTCTCACAGGAAGCTACGCCTACAGCGTCGAAGAGTACGAGGGAAACAAAACAAGCAGCTTCCAACTCGCACTCCGCATCGCCCCCGAGATAGACCTACAAACGCTCGTCGGCCCCAGCTACCCACTAGAGTCCTACAAGCAGGCCATAGCAGCCGCCCGCTCGGCAGGACGCGAAGGACACGTCAAGGTGGTCTTCGACCATAGAAGCTAGTCAGCCAGTCAGCACGCATCGTCCTTGCGGCCTTCGCTTGTCAGCACTTCAGCACGGCGGCTGTGCCGCCGGTTGGCCGGGCAGCCAGGGCTTTCGAAAGCGAAAGCTGAAGTGCTGACTGGCTGACTAGCTGAAATGCTAAGCGACTGAAAGGAGCGACCATGACCCGCCCTGGTATCACGACCATCCTGGAGAAGAACAGCCCCCCCATGTGGTTCTACGCGGGGGACAGGTTCCACTACGAGAAGCTGCCTGAGGGGACGCGTGTGATCTACCCTCCGGGACCTTCGGAACCGCTCGCCGAGCCCGGCGTCGCCATAGAGCGTGCGCTACTCGAGCCGATGGAGATGGAGCCGCTGCACGAGCTCCTCACGCCTGGCATGAAGCTGACCATCGCCTTCGACGACCTCTCGATACCACTGCCGCCGATGCGCAAGCCCGACGTTCGTCAGCAGGTCATCGAAAAGGTACTGGAGAAGGCCGCTGCAAGAGGTGTGGAGGATATTCACCTCATCGCGGCCCTCGGCCTCCACCGCAGGATGACGGAAGCCGAGCTCAGGCATTGCCTGGGGAGCACGATCATGTCCCGCTACTATCCTGACCGGCTCTATAACTACGACGCCGAGGACCCTGATGGAAATGTAGTTATTGGTGAGACAGACCTAGGCGAGGAGGTCAGCGTCAGCCGCCGCGTCGCCGATAGCGACCTGCTCGTCTACGTGAACGTGAACTTCATCCCGATGGACGGGGGCCACAAGTCCGTGCACACGGGCCTCGCCCCCTACTCCTCCATCCGCCACCATCACACCCCGAAGATGCTTGCTAACACCCGCTCCCTGATGGACCCACCGAACTCAGCCATGCACGCCTCCATAAATCGGATGGGTAGAATCTTCGACGAGCACGTCAAGGTCTTTCATATAGAGAGCACCCTGAACAACCAGACCTACCCTTCCGTCTTCGACTTCATGGCGAAACCAGAGGACCAGTGGAACATGGTCACCAGAGCCAACTTCCTCGCCACCCACAGGGCCACGCAGGCGATGCCGCTGGGAGCCGCAAGGCGCATCTCCCACTCCATAAACGCTCCGCACCGGATGACCAGCGTTCAGGCCGGCGCCACAGAGCCCGTCCACGCCGAGACCCTGGCCGACAACTACAGGCAGATGGTTGTGCCTGCCGAGGGCCAGTCTGATGTGCTCCTGTTGGGCATCCCTTACCTCGGACCCTACAACGTCAACTCGATCATGAACCCGATCCTCGTCTTCAATATGCTACTCGGCTACCTCTTCAACCTCTACAAGGGCAAGCCACTCGTGCGCGAGGGGGGAGTCCTGATCGGCACCCACCCCATGCCGGACAACTTCGACAAGCTCCACCACCCGAGCTACATAGACCTGTGGAACGAGGTCTTCCCCGAGACGAACGACGTCCATGAGATCCACCGCCGCTACGAAGAGAAGTACGCCAACGACCCCTGGTACCGTACCCTCTACCGAAACTCCTACGCTTACCACGGCGCGCACCCTTTCACGGTCCTCTATTGGGCAGCGCACGCCCTCGACCACCTCGGCGGCGTCATCCTGGTAGGCGGAGATCCAGAGACGACCTCCCGCATGGGGCTAGGACGGGCCGACACCGTGGCCGATGCGCTCCAGATGGCCCAGGATACGGTAGGCCCGAACCCGAACACGACCTACATGCACATCCCGCCACTCTTCATGTGCGAGGTCTCGTAGATTCTTGCTGTCGGAGTACCAGGCGGCGGGGCCATCACCAAAAAGGCCATCTATGTCACCGGTCCGTGAGGGCGAGCCTGGCGGCGAAGGCGATCAGGACCGCGCCGAGCGCCCGCTCCACCCACCGGCGGACCATAGGTGCTGAGAGTATGAGGTCGCGGGCGGCGGGGCTCGCGGGCGCGTAGAAGGCGAACACAGCGAGGGTCATGAGCATGAAGACACCGCCCAGCCAGATCAGTGCAGGGTCGAGCAGGCCGGGCGAAGCGTCGAGGAACTGTGGCAGAAAAGCGAAGAAGAACAGGGTCAGCTTCGGGTTCAGGACGTTCAGTAAGATCCCGCGCCACACGATCGAACCCACCGAATCGACAGGAGCGTTCCCGCCTTCCAGCGGCATGGCACCGGCCTCGCGGATCATCGAGAAGCCCATGAAGACGAGGTAGGCGACCCCAGCCCACCTGACCACCTCGAAAACGGCCGATCCGGCCTGCATGATCCCTGAGAGACCGAGCATGGCCGCCAGCATGTGAGGAACGATACCCAAGGTGCACCCGACGGCCGCGATCAACCCGCGCCGCCGACCGCCGCCGATGGAGCTTGAGACCGTGTAGATAACCCCGGTTCCAGGGATCAGAACGACGACGAGCGATGTGAGCAAGAACTCGACAGACACGCCAGCCACACTAGCCGTTCCAAGAACGTCAGTCAAGAACCGGCGTAACGCCCTTTCCCAGCGTTACTCCAGCCATGCGTCCCAACGAGGCGCCGGACACCGAGATAGTGAAGAGCCACCGTCCGCAATTTGTTATACTGTGTGCACAATGTGAACAAAACGTGTTTACTGCTTGAGAGAGGGGCGATGCCGACCAGGGCGCGGGGGCTTCGGCTGACGGAAGAACTAGAGGAGGAGATCGAGCGCGAGATGAGGCTAAGGGGGACGACGTTCTCCGAGGTCGCTACCTCTTTGTTGCGAGAAGCGGTTAGGATGCGCCGGGTTCCTGGGATAGTGTTCATGGATGGCCCGGTGGGGCGGAGGGCCTCCATTGCGGGGACGGGACTTGACGTATGGGAGGTCATCGCTACGT
>JBPCIR010000178.1:0-8099 GCA_051006095.1 Rubrobacter sp.
CCGCGGCATCAGACTTCAGGTTTATCTGGAGTATTTACTCTGTTTACGCAGTTACGCTTGAGCTATCGGGCTTGGTGCTCCCGAAGCATGAGCTTTCAGGCTCTCTTCGGCGACGCCCAGAGCCTCCTCGTCCAACTTGGCCTCTTGTGCCATGTTCCATACCTGGGAGATTATCACCGGCCAGAAGACCAGCGCGGTGATCATCGTCGGGATTGCCTGCTGACCGAAGATGCCTACGCCTGCATCCACCTGGGTCCCGCCTTCGACGGGCTCTATCTTTATGTTTAGGGCGGTCTTCATGCCTATGATGGCCTTGAAGGTGCCACCCCTGCGGATGCTGACCTGCACCCCTCCCGCGGGGAGGTTCGTTTCGGTAGCCTCGTAGTCCTGGCTTTCGAAGTAACTCATCAAATCCTGGGCAACAGGGGTAAGGTCGTCAACAACGTAGGGCACGGTCTTAGTGGAATTGAAAGTTCCCACGTAGAGTGTCTCCTTTTAGAATAAGTGCAAGTGCCTTGCCGGTATCTTCTCCGTCGCCTCCCTCTGAGATCTCCTTCAGCACGATCGCATTCCCCGGCGAATCCTACAGTAGCACGAGACTTGGCTGGAGACGAACCCATCGGAGATCTGCCTTCAGGAGGTCCTTGGCGTTGGAGCCAGGCGCTTGCTCCACCGGAGCCACTGCGGGTCGGAGTGCTTATCTTCGTGTCGAGTCGCTATGCTTCGTCGTCCCCCGGCGAAATCTCTTGCGCAAGAGATTTCAACGTTGTGCTGCTCCACCGCTCAAGGTTATGGGATCTAGCCCTGCCTCTATCTCATCTCTGCGCTCCTCCAGGAAAGGGGGAATAGAGAGCCTCTCGCCGAGGTGCGCGGCGTCCTCGTCCGTGGCGAAACCGGGGCCGTCGGTGGCGATCTCGAACAGGACCCCGCCTGGTTCGCGGAAGTAGATCGAACGGAAGTAGAAGCGGTCTATCTGCGGCGTTACCCTCAGGCCGGCGCGCCGGATCTTCTCCCTCCATTCTGCGTGCTCCTCGTCATCCGGTGTCCTGAAAGCGATATGGTGCACGCCGCCACGCCCCAGATGGGTCCACGGCGCGCCTGGCTTCTCGACCACCCGTACCGTGGCCCCAGGACCCCCATCTCCGACCTCGAAGGTCACAGGTTGGCCTTCTCCGTTCGTGCGCTCGCCCACCTTCCGGAAGCCGAGGACTTCGGTAAGGACCCATGCGGTGGGATCGAGCTCCCTCACCGTCAGGTCGACGGCCCCGAGACCCCTGATGCCCACCTCCCGCGGAACAGGGCTCTTCTCCCACGGAACACCGCCCTGCACTCCTTCGCCTTCATCAGCAGAGAGGCGAAGACGCTGTCCTTCGGGGTCGGTGAAGTCCAGGTAGGGGCGGTCTTCACGTTCTTCGACGCTGCTGCTATCCACGCCGAGGTCCTGGAAACGTCCGGCCCACCAGTCGAGCGCGGCGCGGTCGGGCACGCGCAACTCGGTAGTCGAGACTTCGCCTGCGCCAGGATGGTTGGGGGCAACACGCAAATGGGGCCAGTCGAAGAACGTGATCTCGGTTCCAGGGTTGCCAACCTCGTCGCCGTAGAAAAGGTGGTAGGCGGAGACGTCGTCCTGATTCACAGTCTTCTTTACGAGCCGCAGGCCGAGCAAGTCCGTATAGAACGCCACGTTCTCCGAGGCGTTCGTCGTGACCGCTGTCATGTGGTGCAGGCCGCCCAGTTCCATCTCTGTCCTCCGATCGCTCATCTAACGTTTCATTCCGCACGGGATACCAGAGACCGTACTCCATCGCTAATGCGCCAGGCCGGAAGTCCCTGCACCCTGTGCTGGTAGTAAAAGAGGTCCACCTCGAGCGGGGCGAGCAGCGCCTGGGCCAGATACTCGAGGTCGAGCCCGGCGTCTACGTCTCCCTCGTTGACCGCGGCCCGCAAGAGCCCGAGTACGGTCGAGCGTCGCCAGTCGTAAGCGGGGTGCGAGAAGCGCTCCAGACGGTCAGCCCCGCACAACGGTTCGTTGCCGCCGTAGATCAGGTCCAGGTTCTCCGCGGTAAAGGCCACGAGCCGGTCCAGGAAGGCGTCGAGCTTCTCCAGGGCCGATGTCTCGGGTTCCCGCAAGACTTTCAGTGTCTGCTCCTGGAGATGCTTCGTCGGCTCGTCGAGAAGCGCCTGGCACAGAAAGCCCTTGTGTGGGAAGCGCCGGTAGAGCGTACCCTTCCCGACTCCTGACGCCCTTGCTATCTCTTCCATCGTTACGCACGTGACGCCACGCTCTTCGAAGAGCGTCCTTGCCGTACCGAGGATCACACGCCTGTTGCGCGCCGCGTCGCTGCGCTCCCCCTCGCGGGCCGACGGACGCCCCAGATGATCCAACCTCCACCCCGCCCGCCCTGTCCGTGCACGCTCCACGACAACCACCCTCTATAAGGCCCCTCAATAAGGCCCCTCAATAAGGCCCCTCTTTGAGCCTTCTCTATAAAGCCTCTACATTTGACCTTGACACCGGCAGTCTACCGCGCTACCCTCGCACTTTAAAGCGGACGCACGTCCGTTTTTGAGGTACAGGATGTAGGCAAGGTCGAACAGAAGGAGGAAACATGGAAGGTAGGGGCAACGGGGGACGAGTGATCCTGGTCAGTGGGGCGACGGGCCAGCAGGGTGGAGCGGTGGCGCGGAACCTCTTGAAGCGGGGTTTCGCCGTGCGTGCGCTCACCCGGGATACGGGGAAAGTAGAGGCCAGGGAGATGGCTGACCTCGGGACCGAGGTCGTGAGTGGGGACCTCGAGGACCGCTCGTCCATCGAGCGGGTGCTCGACGGCGTTTACGGGGTATTCTCGGTCCAGCAGTTCATGGAGGTCGGCGTAGAGGGCGAGGTAAGGCAGGGTGTGCAGCTCGCTGATGCGGCGAAGGCGGCGGGCGTCGAGCATTACATGTACAGCTCGGTCGGCAGCGCGCACAAGGACACGGGCATCCCGCACTTCGAGAGCAAGTGGGAGGTCGAGGAGCACGTGCGCGCGAGCGGCGTACCTTACACGGTACTGCGCCCGGTCTTCTTCATGCAGAACTGGGAGTACATGAGGGAGCCGATCCTCGGCGGCACGCTCCCGCAGCCGCTCGACCCTGACAAGCCCTTGCAGATGATCGACGCCGAGGATATCGGCGCCTTCGCCGCCATGGCCTTCGAGAACCCGGAAGGCTGGATCGGGCGCGAGGTGGACCTCGCTGGGGACGAGATGACTATGCCGGAGATCGCGGGGACATTCTCCCGGGTGATAGGACGCGACGTGGACTTCTTCCAGGTGCCCTGGGAAGGGTTCGAGGAGCAGATGGGCGAGGAGTACGCCGTGATGTACCGGTGGTTCAACGATCATGGCTACGAGGCTGACATCGCCGGCCTGAGGAAGGAGCACCCCGGGCTCGTCTCCTTCGAGCAGTACCTACGTGCCCACGGCTGGGAGAACGCCGAGGCACCTTCGGAGGCTCGCTCGGGGGGCTGACCACTGCTCTGCGGTCGCCTGGAGCCGCCTGCGACTGTACCATGGGGCCGTGAGAAGCGGTACCCACACCTTCCTTCAGACCACACGCGTTCATTTCGGCGCGGATGCTCTGGAGAAGCTGGAAGAGGAGGCCCGGTCCTACGACCGGGCCTTCGTCATCACCGGGCGCAGCCTGAACGAGAAGACCGGCCTCATCCGCCGCGTCGAGGCATTGCTCGGCGGCAGGCACGCAGGGACCTTCGCCGGTATCGGACAGCATACCCCCGGCGGGACGGTCGAGAAGGCAGCCACGGAGGCGGAGGCGGCCGCGGCTGACCTCCTCGTCAGCGTCGGTGGGGGCAGCGTCATAGACGGCACCAAGGCCGTGGCGCGGGAGCTAGGCTATCCTCAGCAGGTGGCGGTCCCGACCACCCTCTCAGGCGCCGAGTGGGCCGACAGGGCAGGGGTTACGGACGAGAGAATGGGGAGGAAGAGAGGATTCGACGATCCCAAGACCGTTCCGCGGGTCGTCGTACTGGATCCCGGGGCCACCGTCTTCACGCCCGAGAGGCTCTGGCTCTCGACCGGCGTTCGGGCCCTGGATCACGCGGTCGAAGGCTTTCTCTACGGAGGCGACCATCCCGTCAACGACGTGACCGGTCTGGAAGGAGCGTGGCGCCTGATGGAGTACCTGCCGCTGTCGAGACGAGAGCCAGAAGACCTGGACGTGCGTCTGGAGCTGCAACTCGCCTCCTGGCTCGCGTACTTCGGGCCGGCGAACACGCCGATGGGGCTCTCGCACGAGTTGGGGCGCAGGATCGGAGCCAGCTACGAAGTGCCACACGGCATAACCTCCTGTATCACGCTCGCACCGAGCCTGCAGGTCATGAAGCAGCGCGTGCAGGGCGATCGATGGAGCAAGCTCTCAGAATCGCTCGGTGGAGAGCCGCCCGAGCGTGTGTCTTCGCTGGTCGAGGATCTCGGATTGCCCAGACGCCTTCGCGAGGTCGGGGTGCCCGAGGAGGACCTCGAAGCTATCGCGGGGGAGTACGGCGAAGAGGCCGGGGAGGCGTTGAAGATCCTGAAGGCCGCGTACTAAAGCAGTTTGCAGGAGGCGCAGTCTCTCTGCAAACTGAGGCATCAGGTTTCAGCGAAACCGAGCTGAATTGCTGAACCTACAATCCCAGACGAGACTCTTCCAGGTCGAGGTCGCGTTCGATGCGGTGCATGACCTCGTCCCCGATACTGCCTTCGTCGCGCAACCTGACGAGCCTCAGGCGCTGCGCTCCGAGCAGCTCGGCCATGAGGCGCTGGTAGGCTGCCGAGCGTTCTTCGACGCCGTCGGGATCGCCGTCGAAGCGGGAGGCGAAACGGTTGCGGCGGTAGGTGTACATGCCGCGCATACGCTCTGTCGTATCCTCGCGCACCCAGTCTTCGTTGGAAAGCTCATCCAGGCGCTCCAGGGCGGCCTCGGCGACCTGGATACGGCCGTGCGTCTCCTCCTTGTCCCCGATGTGGTCGTCCTCGAGTCCGAGGGCCCGGATCAGGACCGGCAACGAGAGACCCTGGACCACGAGCGTCGCCAGGATCACGCAGAACGTCAGGAAGATGATGAGATTGCGCCCTGGAAACTGAGCCCCCGACGCCGTCTGGAACGGCAGCGCGAGGGCCGCTGCCAGCGAGATCACACCCCGCATCCCGGTCCACGATACGATCGAGACGTTCCGCCAGGGAGGAGACGGGTCCCGCTCCCTGATGCGGCGGATGGCCCACCTTGGGACGTATGTCGCCGGGAAGACCCAGGCCACGCGTACGACGATGACGGTCAGGCTCACGAGGATCGCGTAGGAGGCGAGCTGCACTGTCGTGTAGGTGTCGAGCTCCCCGACCACGCTCCCGAGCTGCAGCCCGATCAGGATGAAGATCAGACCGTTCAGCAAGAACGTTATAAGCTCCCACGTCGCGTACCCTTGAAGTCGTGTCCCCGATGAGACTATGTACGGTCCCTTACGCCCGAGATACAACCCCGTAGTCACGACCGCGAGAACGCCGGAGAAGTGGAGATCTGCGGGGACGCCGAACTGCTCGTGGAGTGCCTCCCACAGGCTGTGCGGCAGCTCCTCCGCCGCCAGGTAGGCGACGAAGGGAGTGAGCAGTGAGACGATATTCTGTACGGAGGGGTCTTCCGCGAGGTGGCGGCGCGCCCAGACGACGAGCCAACCCACCGCGAAGCCGACTGCTACCCCGCCCACAGCGCCGACGACGAACTGCAGGCTTGCCTCCCAGACCGAGAAGGCGCCGGTGATCACTGCGGCGACGGCGACGCGGTAAGCGACGATACCCGTGGCGTCGTTGACGAGGCTCTCGCCCTCCAGGATCGTGACGATGCGGCGGGGCACGCCGAGGCGCTGGGCGACCGTGGTGGCGGCGATGGCGTCTGTGGGGGAGACGATCGCCCCGAGGACGAAGGCCGCTGCCCAGGGCAGTCCGGTAACGGTGTGGACGACAGCGGCGACCACAAGAGTCGTCATTAGGACGAGTCCCACGGCGAGCAGCGAGATGGCCCTGACGTTCGCCCGAAAGTCGCGCCACGAAGTAAAGAGCGCAGAGACGTACAGCAAGGGCGGCAAGAACAACAAGAACACGAGCTCGGGATCTAGCTTCACCTGCGGTAGTTGCGGCACGAATCCGAGCGCCGATCCACCGAGAACCAGCAGGATCGGGTACGGTACACCAAGCCGCGCTGCGAGGGTGGCCAACGCCGCCACCGCAAGGAGAAGACCGATGATTATCTCGAGCTGGGGCAACTCTTATGTCCCCGATGTCGAACTCAAACGAAGCGCTCCGTCATAAGCTGCGTGACCTCAGCGTACTCGCCGAGCTCGCCGAGGAGCCGCTGTACCCGCTCGCTCCCCATATCCCTGCCAAGCCGCTTCAGGTCGTTGATTCCGACCGAAACGACGTACTCGTATGGAGGTTCGCCGCCCACCCTGTAACCGTGCCACTCGTCTACCGAGGCGAGGTCCAGTATCGCGGGGACGTAGCGTTCCTGGAGCCACGTCTCGTATTCTTGTGGGGCCACACCTTCCTTCAGGTTGACCAGCACGATCATCGTCGGCACCGTTGCTCCTCTCTTCCGCGCCTCAAGTCTGTGCTCTCGCCGTGAGACGCTGTAGCGTCACCAGCGTAACTTTCCGGTCTCTGGAATGTTCTAGAGGGGCGGCCTACCGGGAGGTCGAACGACTCCAAGCTGCAACATGGCAGTAAGATCGTCGCGCGTGGCCCAGTGCTCGACCAGCTTGCCGTCCGCAACCCTGAACCAGTGGCTCTGACGAGCTGTAAAGCGCTTTCCCGTCGGTGGTGCCACGCCGTTCAACGCCCCGAGGTTGGTCCCCTCCGAGAGGATCCTGACGGCCACCGTATCCCCGTCCGCGATCACCGCTTCTATCGTCATGTGCAGATCAGGGAATTGCGCCAGCAACCATTCCGCGCTCGCGCGCATGGCCTGGGGTCCCTTCACCCTTCCAGGGGCAGACTGTGGGAACGGCGCGGCCGCGTGCTCGACGAAATTCACTGCCATGGTCTCGTCGCAGACCGCCAGGTTCTTCCGGTTGAAGACCTCCTCGAAGTGGCGCCTGACGAGTTACTTGTTGGCTTCCGACATGGCTGCTCCTTCCAGGCGCTCGAGTGGCTCAGTATGCGGAGTCTGAGCCATCCGAGGTTCCTTTCTTCGAAGGTTCGGATGGCCCCGTTGTACCATCAATCCACGCAGCACGCATCTGGCCGCGCTAGGCATTGAGTTTAGCCCGAACCGCCCTGACGCCGGGCTCAGGCTGGCACACGCTCCATGGACGCAGGCTCCAGGCCAAGCTCTCTGGCAGCGTGGAGAGCCTCGGGAACCTGGGAGAAGTGCTCGGGGGACAACTCTACGCAGCACGAGGGGTTTTCGGCGAAGTTCATCCGCCGGAACAAATCCCCGAGCGGGATAGTTCCTCTGCCAGGTGGGAGGTGCAAATCTCCAAGCCCGTAGACCGTGTGCTCGGAGACCGCAGGCTCATCCGTGAGGTTAGTCCTCTGCAGATTGTCGTGAAGGTGTACGTGGCGAACGAGTGGTGCCAGGTCGGCACACTCTTCGATGTAGTCGAAGCCGAAGACTCCCGCCGCGAGGGCCGCATGTCCGACATCCAGGCAGATGCCGACAGCGGGATGCCGGACCTTATGGATCTGCTCGGCCAGCTCTGAGGTCCAGACCGAGTAGTCGTAGACCGCGCCGTGCAGGATAGGCCGATCGGGGTAGTAGTTCTCGACGGCGATGGCCAGGCCAAGGTCTTCCGCCCGGTCTCCAGCCCGCCGCAGGGCTGAGCGTTCGGCTGTGAGCTGGTCACCCATGCTGTGCCTGAAGTCGCGCGCGGCCACCCGCTGGCCGGCGTGGCAGACTACTACCTCCGCGCCGATAACGTGCGCGAACCGGAGGCTGGCGTCGAGGACGGCGCACTGAAGGTCGGGTGAGGTTGGATCCATGAGGTTGACCTCCAGCGGGGCGTGCACGGTGTAGGCCAGATTTGCCTCCAGCAGCGAGTCCCTGATCGCTCTCAGCCTGATCTCATCGAG
>JBPCIR010000179.1:0-6132 GCA_051006095.1 Rubrobacter sp.
CCGCGAAATATGCCGTGGTCGACGAGTCGATAAACACGGTCTCGTCCGCTCCGAGCAGCGTCGCGGCTGCGCGGGCGAGTCGTTTCTTCGCCTCGACCGCCTCACCCAACCGCTGCTGGAAGGAATCCTCGTGCTGGGTAAGGCCAGGCGGAACGGCCCCGCCATGGGTCCTCTTGACCTTCCCCCGACGTTCGAGCAACGCGAGATCCCGCCTCGCAGTCGCCGCCGAGATGCCAAACTCCTTCTCCAGACCAGCCACCGTGACACTCCCCGACTCGCGAACGAGCATCGCTATCCGCTGCTGGCGCTGCTCAGGTAAATCTGCGCGTTTTTCCGCCATATTATGATTGATCAAGCAATTTTCGTTCTAAATCGCTCAAATCCTTCCTTTGCCCGCTCACACTGTAACGGAGGCTGCATTTCGATGCAAGCCTGCATCCGGTCCTTCACGCTGGGGTGGTGGTCGGTTAAGGTAGGGTGAGGATCAGAGAGAAGGTATGGGGAGGGAACGGGATGGATGAGGGATCTTTGCCAGGGGCTTTCCGCTCGCCGCCTGCGAATTACGGGCCTGCACCGCTACTGGTCTTCAACGACGAACACGAAGGAGAAGCGGGCGAGGCGCGCATTACGAGGGTGCTCGAGGGTCACGAGCGGGTGGGATACGGTGGCGTCTTCCTGCATCCGCGGCCAGGACTGATGACCGAGTATCTCTCGTCGCGGTGGTTCGAGCTGATGCGGCACGCTGTCGAGGAATGCCTGCGACTTGGGCTGGTGCCCTACCTCTACGACGAGAACTCCTACCCAAGCGGGTTTGCTGGCGGCCACGTCCCCGCCCGCGTACCCGAGGCCAGGAGCAGGTACGTTGGTGCCGTCTTCGGCGAAGGTTCAGATGGTGTCCCCGAGGACCGGCTCTCCCTGCACTCGTGGGACGGTGAGCGGCCCGGGCGGGTGGTGGAAGATGGAGAGATCGAACAGGACTGGGTAGCCTTCGTGATGCGCTCTATGCAGCCGCTCGCCTGGCACGGCGACACCGTCTACCCGAGCCTGCTCGACCCAAGGACGGCGAAGGCTTTTCTTGAGACGACTTACGAGGCGTACAGGCGAGAGCTCGGTGGATTGTGGGACGGTATCCCCGCCGTGTTCACTGACGAACCGCACCTCCCGGCGGAGGGGCACGGTCCGTGGAGCCCTGGCCTGCATGTTACTCCTTACCTGCTCGGGCAGTTCCGGCAGCGCAAGGGCTACGACCTGCGGCCCAGCCTGGCGAGCGTGTTCTACGACGTCGGCGAGTACAGGCGCGTGCGCTTCGACCTGTACGACCTTATGCACGAGCTCTGGGTCGAGAACTGGGCCTTGCCGATGGAGGGGTGGTGCGAGGAGAGGGGCGTTGTCCTCACGGGGCACTACCTGGAGCACGACTGGCCTTGCCCCTACGCTACGCCGGGGCACGTGCACATGCTGGCCCACATGCACTGGCCAGGGACGGATATGCTGGAGACCTTCCTCCTCAAGGGGCACGACTTCCACGACATACAGAACTTCCACCCGAGCCAGGACGGCAGGGAGCCTCACGGCCTCATGTATATGCGGCAGGTGCACTCGGTGGCCAACCAGCTCGGCAAGGAGAGGGTCATCGACGAGAGCTGGGGCGCCGGTGGGAACGACTCGAGGCCCGAGGACTGGTCCCGCATCGGGCGCTGGCTCGTGGTGCACGGGGTCAACCTGCTCGTCCCCCACCTCTCATTTATGACCATCAGGGGTACGAGGAAGAGCGATCACCCGCAGACCTTCTCCGACCACAGCCCCGCCTACGAACACCTGCGCCCGCTCAACGACGAGCTCGGCAGGCTGTGCTGGGTATCGAACCGCGGCCGGATCGGGCAGCGGATACTCGTCCTCGACCCCCTGACCACAGGCTACTGCCTCTCCCGCAAAGCTGACTGCATCCCCGAGAGGGACGTCGGCTCCTCTCACAACGCCGGCACCCCGCCGGGGGAGGAGCAGTTCACCAGGGCGATAGCGAGTGTCCTGGATCTCCAGCGCGATTTCGGCGAGTTGGCCCAGGACCTGAGTGACGCCCAGGCTGACTTCGACCTCGGCGACGAGTACGTAATGGAAGAGTTCGGCCGGACGGACGGCGCCGATCTCGTCGTCGGAGAGCAGCGCTACGGACTCGTAGTCTGGCCGCCGCGGATGACGAATCTGCGAGGTGCGACCGCGGAGATGCTCGGAGAATATCTGGCGGCCGGGGGGCTCCTCTATGGCGTCCGTCCCGAGGAGATCACAGTCGACGGCCGGACGTCGGATCTCCCGGCGCAATGGGAACGCCGCTTCGACGACAACTGCCGCTGGTTCCCCGACAGGGAGGCACTGGTCGCGGCCGTGCTCGGGCGGGTGCCGGCGCGCTTGAAGTTCGACAGTCCGCCCGATACCGGCCTCGCGCACATGCGCAGGGTGAAAGATGACTCCGAGCTCATCGTGGTCGTCAACTCCTCCTCTGAGCTGCTGGATAGCGGGTTCGAGATAGAGACCACAAGAGACCGTCTCTACGAGCTAGACTCCTCGACAGGTGACTGTTACTCGCTGGAGACGAACAAGGAGGCAGGGCATCTCAGGAGCAGATTGCGGCTCGAGGCACGGGCGGCCACGGTATTGTGGGCCACCGATGGGGAAGCGCCGGCCGAGGATCGTCCTCCCGAGGTTCATGACCGGCACGGGCAGACGGAGCTGGAGTTGGAGAGCGTGGAACGGGTGGGACCCAACGTACTTGTCGTCGACCACTGCGAGCTCCGGATCGGCGGTGAGGTCAGGGAGTCAGAGCACGTCTACGCCGCAAACGAGGCGATGTGGACCGCCCACGGCATGGAGACCAACGGGTGGATGGCTACTATCCAGTACCGTGACCAGATCCTGGCCCGCAACGAGACGATGCCGCCGGGGAGCGGCGGAAGCGTGCGCTACCGCTTCACGATCTCAGAAGATCTCGACCCAGAGGGTATCCGGCTGGCGATAGAGACGCCCGAGCTGTGGGAGACGAAGGTCAACGGCCGGAGCGTGGATCTCACCCGTGGCGAACGATGGCTGGACGACCACACGAGGGCCACAGAGGTCGGGGCTCTCCTCGTTCCAGGCGAGAACGTTGTGGAGCTTGACGGGCGTCCTTTCGACGTCCGGCGGGAGATCGATGGGATCTACCTCCTCGGGGACTTCTCCTGCACAGCGAGCGACCCTGGCTTTAGCCTCGCGCCGCCGCAACCCCTCAGCCTCGGCTCCTGGCGACAACAGTACCATCCCTTCTACGACCGCGAGGTCGCCTACACCTTCAGCCTTCCGGATGGTGACATTCGGGGTGTTCTCTCACTAGATGACGGCGACTGGCACGGCTCGTTCCTCATCGTCGAGCAGAACGGAAGGGTCGTGACCAGGCTATGGGAGCCGCCCTACGAGGTGATCGTGGAGGGAGATGGACCCCTCACCCTGCGGGTGGTCGGCCTGCCGAAGAACCTGCTCGGCCCCTGGCACGACCCGAACCGCCCGCGCGGCAGAGCCTGGATACCGATGTGGCACGGTCCTGGTATCCCAACCTCGCCACAGCCAGGTGAGAGCTACGATCTGCTCGACCTAGGCCTCTTCAGGCCCCCCAGGTGGACCCCGACTGTGTAGCTCCCATCTCGACCCTGTAGGTGGCGGCGCTCACGAGCGTATCGGAGATCGTGCTCATGTGTCCTCAGGGAGGATCACGACCTTGCCCGTCTTGCCGGCGTCGCAGGTCTCGTAGGCCTGTTTGGTGTCGGAGAGCGAGAAGGTGTGGGTGACGGTCGTCTCGGGGTGCAGTCCTTTGCGGCTCAGATGCTCGAGGAGATCTCCCATCTCGTGGATACCGCAGACCCATGATCCGTGCAGGGTGAGCTGTTTGTGCAACAGCAGCGGGCTCGGCTCGAACGTGACGGAGCCGCCCTCTCCGAGGTAGACGACCCGCCCCCAATCGCGGGCCGCCTCCAGGCACAGCCTCCTCCCTGCCGCGCTTCCAGAACAGTCCATGCCGACCTCCGTGCCGCGGCCATCGGTAAGGTCTCGTATCTCCTCCACCGCGCCCTCCCCGCCCATCAGGACGTGCGCAGCTCCGGCGTCTCTGGCCAGCTCCAGGCGTTCGGGGATCAGGTCGACCCCTATTACCTCGGCACCGCTCGAAGCGGCAAGCATGACAGCACCCAGCCCGACGGGTCCGAGCCCCACGACGAGTACCGTATCGCGGCCCGAGACGCCCGCGCGCAATATCCCCTGGTACGCGGTTCCGAACCCGCAGGCCACGAGGGCGCCGTCGGTGTAGGTAAGTTCGTCGGGCAAGGGAAGCAGGGTCCGTGCCTCTGCCAAGAGGTAGTCGGCGTGGCCCCCGTCGCGCTGCCAGCCGTAGGCCGCCCGCTCAGGAGAACTGCACCCGATCATGAAGCCCTTTGTGCACTCCTCGCAGCGCCCGCAGCCCAGGATGTGGTAGACGACGACCCTGTCGCCCGGCCCGAAACCGCCCACCCCGGGTCCCACGGCCTCGACCCGTCCTGATGGTTCGTGGCCCGCGATGACGTTCTGGTAGCGCTCCGCCCCTGAACCCGTGTGCTCGTGGTAGATGGCGCGCAGGTCGCTTCCGCAGAGTCCCGAGGCCTTCATCTTCACGAGCACCTGGCCGTGGCCCGGCTCAGGGCGGCCGAACTCTTTCAGCTCTACCCGTTCTCGTCCGGGTAGGATCACCCCTCGCAAGAAGATTCCCTCCAACGCCTATACGTCCTTTTCTTTATCATGGGCGATGAGATCGTCTCCCGTCAAGGTGCGATCCTGTGCGCCCTAGGGTCGCTCCTTTATTATGGTGTCCGAGCCGGGTGGAGACCAGCTGACGATGAGCGGGGGTTAGTGGGCAGTGGTGCGTGAAGGGTTGGCGCGGAGGCGGGTCGGCGATGAGGGCTTCCGCTGGCGTGGGGAGGATGTCTCGCGTGTCGAGGCTTTCTCTGACGCCGTCTTCGCCTTCGCGGTCACGCTCCTTGTGGTTTCACTGGAGGTTCCAAGAACATTCGACGAGCTTCTCGTGGACATGCGGGGCTTCTTCGCCTTCGCGATCTGCTTTGCCCTGCTCCTCTACGTGTGGTACGAACACTACAAGTTCTTCAGGCGCTACGGCCTGGGTGACACCCCTACCATATGGCTGAACTCGGCCCTGCTCTTCCTCATGCTCTTCTACGTCTATCCCTTGAAGTTCGTCTTTACCCTGTGGATGAATCAGCTCTTCGGCTTCGGCGAGAACGAGATGATAAAGGAGTCCCAGGTTCCGCTCTTGATGCTGGTCTACGGCGCCGGATTCGTCGCCATCCAGCTCGTGTTCGTACTGATGTACCTGCGGGCCTACTCACTGCGCAATACGCTGGGACTCGGCACGCATGAGCTGTCGGTGACGCGCGAGGAGATCCAAGGCTACCTGCTCAACGTGTCGGTCGGGCTGGCCTCGGTGGCCATCGCCGTCATCGGCGGCGACGAAGTGGTGGCCCTGGCGGGGTATGTCTACCTCCTGATCTTCCCTCTACAGACGATCAACGGCCGCGTTATGGGAACTCGCAGGAGGAGGAATGAGGCCGCCAGGACCGCAGCGGGAGCCGACGCTGACGGCGATGGGCCGTAAAGACTCCGACGGCCCGATGATCGACACCGTTTGACAGGCATCCTGATTGGTATGACAATGTCTGGGTGTGACCGATCAGGCACGACGAACCAGGCTCAGGGACCGGGCGGCAGACCAGTTGCTGGAGATGGTGATCTCAGGCGGGCTGGAGCCGGGAGAGCGTCTTCCGCCCGAGCGTGAGCTGTGTTCGCATCTCGGGGTGAGCAGGACGGTCGTAAGGGAGGCTCTGAACCTGCTCGAGGCCCGAGGCCTCATCAGTATCGAGCACGGCCGCGGCGCGGTTGTCAGCGGTGGCAGTCCTCGGGCCGTGCGTGACACCCTCGGTCTGCTCCTGCGCGTACAACCGAAGACGTTGTGGGAGCTCCTCGAGATACGCAAGATCCTGGAGGTCGAGGTCGCAGGCCTCGCGGCGGAGCGTGCCGGGCCCGATGACGTAACGGCGATGCGGCTCCAGCTCGACAGGATGC
>JBPCIR010000180.1:0-5617 GCA_051006095.1 Rubrobacter sp.
GTGGCCTTCGATCTGCCCACGCAGATGGGGCGCGACTCCGATCATCAGCTCGCCCTTGGCGAGGTCGGCAAGGTCGGCGTGGCCATCGACTCGCTCCTCGACATGCGCGACCTCTTCGAGGGCATCCCCCTGAGAGAGGTCTCGACCTCGATGACGATAAACGCGACAGCTTCGATCCTCTTGCTCCTCTACTCGCTCGTCGCAGAGGAGCAGGGCGTCGAGGCTGAGAACGTCACGGGGACCACCCAGAACGACATACTCAAGGAGTATCTGGCCCGCGGTACCTACATCTACCCACCGGGCCCCTCGATGAGGATCACCACAGATATGTTCGCCTACTGCGCCGCAGAGTTGCCACGCTGGAATACCATCTCCATCTCCGGCTACCACATAAGGGAGGCCGGGTCCACCGCCGTCCAGGAGCTCGCCTTCACCCTCTCCAACGCCATAGCCTACGTCGAGGCCGCCATCGACGCCGGGCTGGAGGTGGACGAGTTCGCGCCCAGGCTCTCGTTCTTCTTCAATGCCCACAACGACCTGTTCCAGGAGGTGGCCAAGTACAGGGCGGCGAGGAGGATGTGGGCTTCGATCATGCGCGACCGTTTCGGCGCGACCGACGAGAGGAGCAGAAAGCTCAGGTTCCACACTCAGACCGCTGGCTCCTCGCTGACGGCCCAACAGGCCGAGAACAACATCGTCCGAACCACGGTCCAGGCGCTCTCCGCTGTCCTCGGCGGGACCCAGAGCCTGCACACCAACGCCTTCGACGAGGCCCTCGCGCTCCCCACGGAGCGGAGCGCGCGCATCGCCCTCAGAACCCAGCAGATCCTGGCTAGCGAGGGCGGACTGACGGGGACGGCCGACCCGCTTGCCGGCTCCTACTACGTCGAGTCCTTGACCGACGCCGTCGAGGAGGCAGCCTGGGCCTACATAAAGCGCATCGACGAGATGGGAGGCTCGGTAAAGGCCGTCGAGGAGCGCTTTATGCAGCGGGAGATCGAGGACGCCGCCTACCGCTACCAGCGGGAGGTCGAGAGAGAGGAACGTGTCATCGTCGGCGTCAACCGCTACACCTCGGGTGGGACCGAAGACCCCGACATGGAGCTTCACACGGTCGACGAGACGATCCGCGAGCGCCAGAAGGAATGCCTCGCAGACCTCAAGGACAGCAGGGACAACGCCGCCGTCGAGAAGGCCCTTGCCCGCCTGAAGAATGTTGCTGCGGGCTCAGAGAACCTTCTCTACCCCATGAGAGAGGCCTTGGCAGAGCTTGCGACCCTGGGCGAGGTCTCCGATACGCTCCGCGGTGTCTTCGGAGAGTACAGGCCTTCTTGAGGGCGTTGTGCGGAAGGATGGATCTTCCGCACAATGGCATCAGGCAACAGGTTTCAGGCATCAGGATGTAGCCCAGGATCTTCGGTTCGGCCAACGGCTCAATGGGCGCGTACGGGGGTGTATCGACCCTGTGTTAACATTGGCCAGAAGCAGGAAGTATCTACCGCACTTTCGGGCTAGTTGGAATCGCCGGTACGTGGTGCCGGAGGAGGTTGTCAGACGTGGTTGACTGGTTTCGCAGACGTAAGGCCGGGCCATCGGACGATGTTGGTCGGCATCCCGAGGCCGAGACGGCAGAAGAGCTTGTGGACCGTACGCCCAGGGAGCCAGAGCCGGCCGACGGATTCTCCGAGGCTGGTATCCGGGAGGCTTTGAGGGATGTCAGGGACCCTGAGATCGGCCGCGACCTCGTCTCGCTGAACATGATCCAGGGCATCGAGATACGGGGTTCGAACGTTACCGTAGGCGTCTCCCTCACGACCGCGGGCTGTCCTCTGAAACACAGGATCACCACGGACATCAAGGACAGGCTCATGATGATCGAAGGCGTCGGTGGCGTCGAGGTCGACTTCGGCGTGATGACCGACGAAGACCGCCAGAACCTGCTCACGTCCCTGCACGGAGGCCCCTCGGAGCTGGCCCCCGCCTTCCGCGACGAGTCCAAGACCCGCATCATCGCCGTGGTGAGCGGAAAGGGAGGGGTCGGCAAGAGTACCGTCGCCGTCAACCTCGCCGCCGCGCTCGACAGGGCGGGACACTCCGTGGAGATACTCGACGCAGACGTGTACGGGTCTTCCATCCCAGTCATGCTCGGCTCGCTCGGCAAGCCTAACGTGGTGGAGGGTGTGATCTTCCCTATAGAGTCCCCCCAGGGATTAAAGTTCATCTCCATGGGCAACTTCGTGAACGAGGGGCAGGCAATCATCTGGCGCGCCCCCATAGTGAACAAGGCCCTCACCCAGCTGATGCGAGACGTGTACTGGGACGAGCCTGACTTCATCATCGTGGACATGCCGCCGGGCACCGGGGACGTCGCCCTGACAGTGGCGCAGATGATCCCAAAGGCCGAGGCCTTGGTCGTCACCACCCCGCAGGCTGATGCGGCCCGCGTCGCCGTCAAGGCCGGCAAGATGGCGGTGCAGGCACACCTCAAGGTCGCAGGGGTCGTCGAGAACATGGGTTACGCGGAGTGCCCTGACTGCGGCAAGGAGTTGAGGATCTTCGGCGGCGACGGCGGCGACAGGGTTGCGGGAGAGCTAGACTCGCAGGTCATGGGCCGCATCCCGATCCTGCCTGACGCAACCGGCGAGCCAGGACGTTCTCTCTTCGACGTCGATTCGGCCCCGGCCCGCGCCTTCGACGAGATAGCAGCCTCCCTCGCCGCGACCAGGGTCCGCAGGCGCATAAAGGTTTTGTAGACTTCAGGTAGATCAGGAGCGCCCCGCCAAGCGATGCGGGGCGCTTTCTTCGTGGCGCTGTCAGGTAAACTTAGATACGTAAATGGCTGTCCGACTCCTTGCTCTGTGCCTTCTACCCATGCAACACTTGCACGAGCTCTCTAACGGAGTCGGCGCTGACGTTCAGATCCCCTTTTTCTTCGTCGGTGAGGCCGAGCTCGATGATGTCTTCGATACCCGAGGCGCCGAGCTTGACGGGGACGCCGACGAAGAGGTCGTTTAATCCGTATTCGCCCTGGAGGTAGGCCGCGCACGGGAGGATGCGCATCTGGTCGAGCAGGATGGCGTCGACCATCTCGGCTGCGGCCGCGGACGGTGCGTAGAAGGCGCTCCCGCTCTGGAGGAGGCCGACGATCTCGGCCCCGCCCTGGCGGGTGCGGTCCACTATGGCTTCGACACGATCTTCTGCGAGAAGCTCCGTGATCGCGACCCCTCCTACGGTCGCCATGCTGGGCAGCGGGACCATCGTGTCTCCGTGCCCGCCGAGGACGAGCGCGAAGACGTCGCGCACTGAGACGCCGAGCTCTTCGGCTATGAACGTGCGGTAGCGTGCCGTGTCCAGGATGCCGGCCATACCTACCACCCGCTCTCGGGGGAAGCCGCTCGTCTCCAGCGCCACGTGGCACATCGCATCGAGCGGGTTTGCGACCACGACGAGGATCGTGTCAGGAGAGTGCTTGACGACCTCCTCCGTAACGCTCCCTACTATGTTCTGGTTCGTCTTGAGCAGGTCGTCGCGGCTCATCCCAGGCTTGCGGGGACTGCCGCTGGTTATGACGACTACGTCGGAGCCTGCGGTCTCCTCGTAGTCGTTGGCGCCCGTTACGTTGGAGTCGTAGCCGATGATCGGGCCGCTCTCCAGGATGTCGAGCGCCTTACCCTGGGGTAGGCCCTCGACTATATCAACGAGCACCACGTCGGCATAGTTGCGCTCGGCGAGCCTCTGGGCCGTCGTGCCTCCCACGTTGCCGGCGCCTACGACAGTGACCTTCCTCTTCGCCATCTCGTTCCCTCCTGTATTCGCCTCGTCGCTCGAGGTAATGATATGTGAATACCTCGGAGCTTGCCGCGCCAAACCCGGATAGAATCATCCCGGTGAGTGAGACTTACAGGGAGCTTCGTTGGATGTGATCCGTGCCATACAGACGCGCCAGAGCGTCGGCCGTGTGCGGCAGGACCCCGTGCCCGAAGACCTTATAAAGGGCATCCTGGAGAGCGCCGTGCACGCGCCCAACCACAAGATCACCGAGCCGTGGCGCTTCCACGTGTTTACGGGAAAGGGGCGCGGCGAGCTGGCCAGGGCTAGGGCCGAGACGGCCCGCCTGCAGGCCGAGGCGGAGGGTGAGGACGAGGAGATGGCTGCGGGCAGGATCAGCCGCGAGCGCAAAAAGGCTTTCAGGGCGCCCGTGATAATCGCTGTGATCTCCACCTCGGGCCGCGACGAGGTCGAGACCCTGGAGAACTACGCGGCCTGCGCCGCGGCCGTCCAGAACATGCAGCTAACGGCCCACTCCCTCGGCCTCGCAAGCATCTGGCGCACCGGCCCTGTCGCCTATCACGAGCACATGCGCAAGTTCTTCGGTTTGAAGGAAAATGATCGGATCGTCGCCTACCTCCACCTCGGCTACCCCGACATGGGTGAGAGGCCCCGCAGGCGCAGGCCGGCAGGCGAGAGGACCGTCTGGCACGGCGACTGAACGCCTTTCGCCGCAACCCAAGGGCATCTCTTACGTATTACTGGTTGGAGTCACCGAAACGAGGAGCGAACGTGAAGACGATACTCAGACGCGCACTCATACTGGCCGCGCCGATAGTGTGGCGCAAGATCAGGAACCGCCGGCGCGAACGCTAGAGCCTGAGGGTCAATCTCCTAGCGGGACTGCCTCGAACCCTTTTTCCGTCTTGCGGATCTTGACGAGGCAGTCCCCTGGCTCGTGGTAGAGGATGACCGGGGCGTCGCGTGACTCTGCGGCCGAGAGCACTTCGATGCGGTTCCGGCGGGCCGCTTCCGGATCTGTATCCACGCCGGCTATGAGGTCGGGGTCGAGCCAGATCTTCGCCGGCGCGAGGTCACCGGTGTAGAGCGCTTGGTCTTCGCCCTCCCCGAGCCACACGATCTGATGCCCTTCGGAATGCCCCGCCCGCACTTCGACTCTGACGCCCGGCAGAACGTCTCCGTCCGAGTCGAGCAGCTCGCACCAGCCATCTTCGACGCCCATCTCGACGGCAGGGACGGCAGCCCTACGCCCGTCTTTCTCAGGCATCTGGCGCGCCTCCTCGAGCGCGGCCTCCTGCACGTAGACCGTGGCGTTCGGGAAGCTCGGGGGGCCCAGCGCCCAGCCCACGTGATCTGCGTCCAGGTGCGAGAGGATGACGTGGGTTACGTCCCCGGCGGCGTAGCCTACTCTCTCGAGATGGTCGAGAAGGTTCTCTTCCCTCCTCAGCTCGTAGCGGCCGACCAGGATCTCGGGCAGCTCAGGTCCGAACCCGGCATCGATGAGCACCAGGTCATCGCCCGCCTCGACCAGAATGGGGTGCATGGCGCCTTTGATACTGGCCTTCCGGGAGCCGCCGAAGAGATTGCCAGCGTCTGTAACGAAGACCCCGTCGTCAAGGATATGGACCCGCACCTGTCCCACGTCGAAGGTAGTCCCAGTAGCCAAGTCGCCGAACCCTCCTCTGGTCGTGAACCCGAATAATAGCGTGCCAGCCGTCCCGACGCTCTGATCACCGGTGCAAACCTCGCTGTAAACCCTGCGATCGCAGAAGTGACCCTCCTTACCGCCCGAACCTACTTCTGGCGTGAAACGGGCTGCCGTGGCATC
>JBPCIR010000181.1:0-10012 GCA_051006095.1 Rubrobacter sp.
TACGCCGCCGGCTTACCCTGCTTCTTCGCCTTCGCCCAGGCATCTTGTAACGCCCCGGCTTGCTCTCCAGAGGATATCGTCCCATTCAAGACTTCCTGGAAACCGGACCACATCACCTCGTTGAAGCTCTGCGGGGTAAGGACATCGATGTTGTAGCCGAGCGTTCCGGCCTGCGTCGCCTTCGACATGTCTTCGAGAACCGTCCTGAACAGCTCGGGGATATCGAGTCCGGCCTGATCGAACGGGTGCGCCGGAATAACCAGCAACTCCTCGGTTAGCAGGCGAGCGGTTTCGTCTTGCAACAGGTAATCGATAAACGTGATCGCCCCTTCGGGTTCCTTCGCGTCCTTGGCCACGAACAGGCCCGTCCCTGTCCCTGCCGCCGGTGCGATATCAGAGCCGTCTATGGATGGGAACGGGAAGAAACCGACCTCGAAATCCTGGACCGTCTCGAGGATCGACGATATGAGCCAGGTGCCGGTTGGCAGCATGCCGGCCTTGCCTGCGTAGAAGAGCGCGTTGGCGTCGTCGTAGGTGATGGCGTTTACGCCCTCAGGGTAGAAGCCGCTCTCAACGAAGTCCCTGAACATGAGGTCTATGGCTTTCTCCACCTCAGGGGTGTCCCACCGGCCGTCTCCGTTGAGGATGTCATCCAAGCCCTCCTTTCCAAGCAGGTTGCTAGCCGCCATGCTGACAAGATGGCCGGCAGGACACTGTTCCGAATCGCCGCACGCGATCGGGATCTTCCCCTGCCCTTTTAGATCTTTGGCGATTTCCCGGAGCTCATCCACGGTCTTTGGTGCCTCGGGCACGAGATCCTTGTTATAGAAGACGATTAACTCCTGGAGCAGATCGGGGACACCGTAGACGGTGCCGTCGTAGGTGACCTGCTGCTTGGCCCAGTCGTAGATCTCCCAGCCGTTTTGTTTGTAGCTTTTCTCCAGTGAACGCAGGAGCCCAGCGTCTTCCAGTACGCCGGCGAAGCCCGGTCCGGTACCGTAGTTGAAAACGTCGGGGGGCTGCCCGGATTGCAACCTGGTCTTTATGACCGTGAGCAGGTCATCCGGCGCTATCGACTCGCGCTCCAAAGTGTACTTCGGGTTCTGGTCCTGAAACCTGTTGACTTGTATTTCTATTGCTGCTCTCTCCAAAGTGGTTGTCTCTGGGGTCTCGGTAAGGTACTTGATGACCTCACCGCCTCCCTGGCTCCCGCCGCAGCCCGCGGTGCCCAAGAGCGCCGCGCCTGCGAGTCCCGCTCCACCCAGCCTCAGGAACTCTGTGCGGCTAAGTGCCCTCATCGTCCTCGGCATTTGCTCCATCTTTGCTCATTCACCCCTTTGCTCTTGCGAAGCGTTTCTCAATTTGCCTCTGTGCATCCACTGGAGTCAACTCTATCTGAAGTAAGCGTTTTCCGGATCATCGATGCTCATCCAGATCTCGTACCTTCTCGTAGAATTCATCCCACCAGACGTCGCGTCCGAGCAGCTTGCAGTCCTCTTTCATGAGTTGTTCGTACGTCTGCCACAATGCCGCAGCCTTCTGGTTCATCTCCTCCCGCGAGCCGAAGTGCGGCTTCAGCCACCTTCTTGCGATGTGAACGTGCAAGACCTCGTCCGCCCAGTCAAAATCGTGGAACGTGATGGACAAAGGATCCGTCGCCGCCGTAGCGATCTCGTGCTGGCGCCGCTTGCCGGTAGGTCCCTTCATGGCGCCCTGCTCCGCGCCCCAAAGCAGCATGTACCGATCCATCGGATCGAACTGCGTGTTCGGCAGTTCCGCGAACGCGATCTCGTGAGGAACTTCGAACATGTTCGCGCCTCTGGCCTCGAAAGCCGCCTCGCCGAGCATCGCGTGGCGAGCCTCATCCCAGAGATGCCTCGCTACATCGCGGTAGAACTCCCACGGCTGATCCTTCCATTCGTATAGGATCAGGGCCAAAAGCTCCGGCACGTGCATCTCGGTGAGCCTGACGTACAGGTTCCACCAGTCACGCTCGTGCGGCGAAATGTCCTCTGGACGTATGCCACGCGATCTCCACACCCTGGCGAATCGCCCGTCCCGGCGGGGTGTCCTCACAGGCTCGAACGGGCCAACGGCTCGGCTGGGAGGCAGATCGTCTTCAGATGCGCGCTCCAAATCTCCGGAGATACCGCCCGCCGCGCTAAGGTACGCGTTCAAGTGATCCTCCCACGCATCGAGTGAGCTGATCTCTTCTGCGCCTGGCTCCTCATGCTCCAGCAGGCTCCCAAGGGCATCCAGTCCCCACTCGAGCTGCTCTTCTTCTTCGAGAAGTGTGAACTTCAAGATGCGCATGGTTGGCTGGTCAGCGAGGGGATTGGCCTCCACCATGTGGCGCCGGAAGGCCCGGATCAGCTCGTGCTTGAGAACCTTGTAGACACCGATCAGCAACTCGGCCGTCGTTTCAGAGCGGGTTAGCTCTTCGAAGAAGTCCGCGAGGGCCTTATCGGGCACCTCACTTAGGTATAGAGGTGGAGTCCTCATCTCCTTCACACGTTCGCGTAACCAGGTGCCGTGCTCGGCGTCCTGCCAGAGATGTAGAGAGACCGCGCACTTCACCTCCCACTCGGGAATGCCGTTGAGGTGCGCGGCGAGACATCTCATCGTCTCGCCCTCCACATATAGGTAACGCCGGAGCAGCGTGACCGTACGATCTACACTGTATCCCGCCCCCGAAGCCTCAGCATAAGAGCCAAGACCCGCGAGCGGTCGAATTGTGTACATTCCTTGCCACCTATCAGACGCTGCCACGAGAAGTGACGACCGGGACGACGCCCTAGAATTGCGTTGTTGTTTTCACCCCGTTCATGCGCGCCATTGTGCGGGCGTTATCACGGCTTCCACCTCTTTCATCTGGCATATTAAGCCATATGAGAGCTTGGATCATTGCTTACACACACTAGATTGTTGTAAAAAACGCTTGCCGTACGGGCCGAGAAAAGGGTTAGAGAAAGGAAGCCTGCGATGGTGGGACCGATAGTTCCGTACGTTCGCGACGCGAGCTTTCCTGTAAGGAGCGCGTGGTATACGGCTCCGAGGCGCCTCCTGGATTACCTGTTGATGTACGTACAGGAGGGAGAGATGATCGCACGCGTCGAAGGGCGCGGGTACAGGTTTCGGGCTGGAGACTTCTGCCTGATACAACCTGGCGAACTGCACACCCTGGAGGGGCCGACCAACACCATAACCCCCTACGTACACCTCGACGTATTCTACAACCCGGTGCGGGAGCGCAGCTTCGTCGTCCGCTCCGGAATGGTTGATGTCTCCGGTCTCGATGAGTTTATGCAGCCAAGGCTGGATGAGGCGACCGGGATCGTGGTTCCAACCAGGTTCGTCCCGCTGAGTCCAGCGCAGTTCAGGGACACCATGCTCAAGGCCATAGGCATCTGGCAGCGGAGGGACTTCTTGGGCCAGCTCGAGTCACACTATCTCGCGACCGGCCTCGTCCTTTCCGTGCTACAGAGCTACTCCCGTGGAAGGTCTGACTCACCGGATCAGCCCGAGTTCTTGAATTGGATCACCTCGTTCATGTCGCTGCATCTCTCGGAGCCTCTGTCCGTCTCCGACATGGCCACGCGGGCCGGGCTCTCGGCTTCGCGGTTCTCACAGGTCTTCCGCAACCGATTCGGCAGGCCGCCACACCAGTTCCTTTTGCACCTGCGGATACAGCGTGCCCAGGACCTGCTCCACCACACGAGCCTGACAATGCGGGAGATCTCGGACCAGTGCGGGTTCTCGGACGTTCACCACTTCGCCAAGACGTTCAAGGGACTCTCGGGCCAGACGCCAGGTTCCTACCGCCGCACGAACCAGCCCTCTGATCGTGTAGCGCCAGGAAGGTAAATCGAACCTTCCGCACGAAGGGCCATCAACGTGTAAGCACCTCAGCATTTCAGCCAGTCAGCTTGCTGTAGTTCTGACCCAGCACGGATTGGGAAGGGTTGCCCTTCCTCGACCCGCTGCTAGAGGACTTCGATGCGGTGGGTGGCGTAACCTCGTACTCTTCTCGTTCATCTAACATATATGGACGGCGTAAGGGGTAGGTATCTATAAGGAAGGAGGCAGCAGCCGTCCGCTGGTGCCAGAGGGCTCGTGAGGCCTGACTGATAGGGAGGAGACGATATGGCGCAAAAACCCGCTGTGCACATCGAGCTTAGGGGGGATGAGTGGGCCGTGGTCCGTGAGGGGAACACACGGGCTACGTCCAACCACCCGACGCAGTCGGAGGCGGCCGAGAGTGGTAGATTCCTCGCCCGTCGGGATGGGACCGAGTTCTTCCTGCATGGCCAGGACGGCCAGATCAGGGAGCACCGCGATTACGGCGAGGGGCAAACGTCCGCTGATGAGGGGATCGTGGACTCGGTGTCTGAGACGGTTGGGACGGTCACCGACCTGGTTGGCGGTACGGACCGAAGGACAGACCAGCGCGAGAGCGTCCCTGACACTGCTTCGAGTTCCGAGAGGTCCGGCCAGGGGATCACGGAGGAGCTGCGCGGCATGATCGACGCCGGGCGTGAAGAGCTATTCGGAACGCCAGAAGAACGGTATGCGGACTACGAGATCTACGACCAGTACGGAGAGAGGATCGGGCCGATCAACGATCTGTTCGTCGATGAGATGGACGAGCCCGAGTACGTCGGGGTCGGGGCGATCTTGCCCGAGAACAGGTCGGTGCTCGTCCCGGCGGAGGCTATTACCGTAGATGATCGGCAGCGGCGCATGGTGGTCTCACACCCCCGGAGCGTGGTCGAGACGGCGCCGAGTCTTGGCTACCAGGAGGAGGTTACGCCCGAATTCGAGCGGCGGGTCCGCGCCCACTATGGGCTCGTCACCGAAGAGAGGGCCGGTTACGGATCTCCTTACACCCCCGGAGCCGAGCCGGCGGAGATAAGAGGCGCCGACCCGGTGCCGGATCTGCCCGAGCGTGAGGATGATGACGTCAGAGTGCGGCGCTCGGAGGAGGAGATCCGGGTCGAGACCAGGGAGCGCGAGGCTGGAAAGATGAGGGTGCGCAAACGGGTGCGTACCGAGAGGGAGCGCCTCTCCGTGCCCAAAAAGCGCGTCGAGGTAACCGTGGAGCGTGTACCAGTCGAAGGAGACGCCAGGACGGGAGAGGACGCCACCACGCCGCAGATCGGGGAAGAAGAGATCGTGGTTCCCGTGGTCGAGGAAGAGATCGTGGTAGAGAAGCGGCCCGTGGTAAAGGAGGAGATCCGGATCCGCAAGCACGTCGTCGAGGAAGTCGAGATCGTCGAGGAAGACGTGCGTAAGGAGGAGGTCGAGATCGTCGACGAGACGGGGCGCGACACAGAGCCGATGGAGGGTAGCGAGCGCGACGACAGATTGTAAAGGTTTCAGGCTTCAGGCCTGTCTTACTGTTGGATCGAGTGGCGTGATGTGATAGCAGGGGCACGGGAGGGGGCGAGATCGAGGTGCGCGTCTCCCCCACCGGACGAGTCCGGGCGGGTATTTGCCAGCGGCAAAGATTAGACCCCCCGATGTGTCGGGAGGTCCTCTAGGATGCTTCTCTGTGTTCTGGGTGCCGGCCGTCGCTGCTAAAGCCGTTGGGGGATCTCTCCCTGCGATGCTCGGCGTCAGGGCCGATCCACCACAGGTCCATCGGCGTGAGATCCATCGCCGCTGCCAGTTTGCGCCTGACCTTGCCGCCAGGATAAAGTCCGCCCTGCTCCACCTTCGACAGTATCGTGCGGCTTATGCCTGACTCTCTGGCGAACTCCCGCTGCGAGAGTCCAAGGCCCTCCCTGTGATCCAACACCATCCTGGCCAACACCCCCGCTTTGTCCTCGGTACACTCGCCAGGCTCGCGACCGAAGTCGCCCTCTGTGGTCCGCCCCGATGACTCCGCCGTGTTTCGCACGCGCACGCTCCTTCCCGATACTTCACGTTCCCCGAATAACTCGACTACCTTCTTCGTCATGCTATGACCGTCCTTCCTCTCGTCCACGCCCGCCGGCCCCACAGGAACTTCGCCCGGGCGATTCCCTATTCTACAGGCTCGGTCCACCAATGGTCAACTTTTTGTAGAAATTTGGTTCTCAAACGGTTTACAAATGGTCCAGTTTCAGTATACTTCCCTTTGCGCGACCGAGAGGGACGCGTTTGGCGGCCTATGGGGGATGGTTTCCTGGGCCATTGAGAATCGGATAGCCCACGATATTTAGTAACAGTCCCCTGTCGGGTCCGTCCTGGCCGGGGATCATTCCGGTGTAGTTCAGTAGGCAGAATAACGCGCTGTTGACGCGGAGGTCGCAGGTTCGAGTCCTGCCGCCGGAGCTGCAGAGTGGAGCAATCGGCAGCTCGTCAGCTTCACAAGCTGAAGGTTGCGGGTTCGAGTCCCGCCTCCGCGATTTCTCGGGCCGGTGGCGCGATTGGTAAGGCGCGGGGTTCTTACCCCCGTTCGATGTGAGTTCGATTCTCACCCGGCTCTCGAGTACGAGGAGGCAGAGAATGTTCCGCGTTCGGGCCTCCCAAACGTTAGGCAGCAATGTTTTGGGGATGTAGCTCACGCTGGGAGAGCGCCGCCTTTGCAAGGCGGAGGTAGCGAGTTCGAGTCTCGCCTTCTCCACACGGAGGTCTCAAAGGATCTCGCATCTGGGACTGGTAGCTCAGAGTTTGGTAGAGCGCGACCCTGAAAAGGTCGGCGTCGGGGGTTCGAGGCCCTCCCAGTCCGCAGTGACCGTAGCTCAAGCGAGAAGAGCGCCGGGATGTGGCCCCGGAGGTGCGGGTTTGAGCCCCGCCGGTCACCCCAGGGTCTGTAGCTCAGGGGAAAAGAGCGACGCCCTACGAAGGCGTGAGCGGTGGTTCGAATCCACCCGGACCCACTGAGGCTCGCGCGGACAGGTTAGCCGAGAAGTCCGCGTCGGCCGCGCGGCGAGGGGGCGTGCTCCTTCTCTCCGGGTTCTCCTGGGGCATTGGTCTAGCGGTGAGGACGCCGGGTGTTCACCCCGGAGAGCGACGGTTCGACTCCGTCATGCCCTGCTCGTGATCGCGTGGCCGAGAGGTAAGGCGGCGGGCTGCAACCCCGTCCACGCAGGTTCGATTCCTGCCGCGGTCTCTTCGTGCGGCGGGCGCCTCGGTTGGTACGCCCGCCAGTGCGGTATGGCAACGCTTGCGACAGTAGCTCAGTGGCAGAGCAGCGGCCTCCAAACCCGCGTGTCGATGGTTCGATTCCTTCCTGTCGTGCTGGTCCCCCGGCGGACCCTAAATGCCGGCAAGGGTACGCGGCGGAGTGGGAAGGGCCGCACCGGGCTGTAAACCCGGACTCTAAGAGCGTAGTAGGTTCGATTCCTACCGTACCCACCGATGAAGGATCGAAGGTAAGGACGTGAGAGTTCGACCCTCTCTGGTGCCACTCAAACTTTGGCTATCCGGTTTTCGTACTACTATCCCAAGATGCGAGGAGACGTGATGAACGGGAAGGACATACTGGCGCTCGGATGGCCTGCTGGGAAGGTGATCGGGCTCGGATTGGAAGGGGCCCGCGAACTGGAATCCCGCGGCCTACCGAAGGAGGAGGTACTCGCGGAACTGGAGGACGTCCGTCGGGACCCTGGCGGCGCGCTGGAGCGCGAGTCCAAGGGGCCCCTGGCCGAGCTCGCCCGTGAGTGGGTGCGCATCGGGGCTGCCGAGGCCGGCGCCTCCGATGAGGAGCTGCGCGCCGAACGCCTGCCCTACCACGCGTGGGGGGAGGCAGGCGTGGACGACGCAGCCAGGCGCCAGATGGAGACTGCGCTCAGGCTACCGGTCGCGGCCGGTGGGGCGCTGATGGCCGACGCCCACGTTGGCTACGGGTTGCCTATCGGTGGAGTTCTCGCGGTGCGCGACGCCGTGATCCCCTGGGCCGTCGGCCTGGACATCGCTTGCAGGCTTCGTCTGAGCGTCTTCGAACTCTCCTCGCACGTGCTCGGGCAGAAGAAGAACGACCTGAAGCGCGCCATCGAGGAGGAGACGTTCTTCGGCGCCGGCGTGCGCCACGACGGCCGCTCCTCCCACGAGGTCCTCGATGATCCCGCTTGGGGAGCGACCCGTTTCCTTCGCGGCCTCAAGGACACGGCGCGGGTGCAGATCGGGACCTCGGGGAGTGGTAACCACTTCGTCGAGTTCGGTGCCTTCACCGTCCCCGAGGAGCTGGACGCCGAGAAGGCTCGCATTCTCTCTCCGCTGGAGGCAGGGCGCTCCTACCTGGCGCTCCTCTCCCACTCCGGGAGCAGGGGCGTGGGAAACAAGATCGCCACGCGCTACTCGAAGATCGCCGAGGAGCGTCGCTCTGGCCTCGAAGGAGAGGCCAGGAAGCTGGCGTGGCTGGAGCTCTCTTCGGAGGAGGGGCAAGAATACTGGCTCTCGATGCGCCTTGCCGGCCGTTTCGCCGCTGCCAACCACGCAGTCATCCACGAGCGCATCGCCAGCAGGATCGGGGCCGATGCAGCGTTCGTCACCGAGCACCACCACAACTTCGCCTTCACCGAAGAGTGGCTCGGGGAAGAGATGATCGTCCACCGCAAGGGCGCCACTCCAGCAGGAGCCGGCGACCTTGGGATCGTCCCAGGGACGATGGCCGACACCGGCTACCTCACGCTCGGCCTCGGCGTCGAGGACTCGGTGAACAGCGCCTCCCACGGGGCTGGCCGGCGCATGAGCAGGACGCGCGCGTTCAAGGAGCTCGACGGTGCCGCCTGGCGAGAGAATCTCCAGAACAAGGGGATCAATCTCCTAGGCGGAGCCCTCGACGAGGCGCCCGCCGCCTACAAGGATATAGGCGAGGTTATGGTCGCCCAGGTCGATCTGGTCGAGGCCGTAGGGGAGTTCTCGCCGAAGATCGTACGCATGGACGCCGGCTCGAAGAAGAATCGGCGCAGGCACAGCGGAAGGCGGAAGGATTGACCCTTCCGCCTTCCGTGCTAGTCAGCATGTCAGCACGCCGCCTGCGGCGGCTCTCAGCACTTCAGCAAGTGCCCTAGGAAGCCGCTGATTTAGTCGAAGATGAACGGAGCCGGATGCTGCCCGGAAACCCTCATTTCAGGCGGCCAGTTCTTCCCTCAAGGCTTTGGCAAGTTTGGCATCCTCCTCGGCCATGGTCAACAGCCTCTTGGCGTTCACCATACTCGCCGTCATCACCGCCTGCAGATCGGTTTTCTCCAAGCCGAAGTAACGCCCCCGCCTGAGTCCATGCAGCCTCAAGACCTCAGATATCTTGCGCTCCACCTTCGCCCGGGGACGCAACCTCTCCCTTAGCGCCTTCTTCTGCTCGGCCGTCCTTTGTTCGGCTCGCGCTCTTTGCAGCACCTCTTCGTGGTAGTGCAGTTGCACTTGCCTGCCGGGCGGGAGGCGCACCGGATTCTCTACTCTGCCATTGGGACCGCCCAGACAAAGCTCCTTGAGCACGCATCCGCCACACACCTCGCGCGCAAAGCGGAAGAGCTTGACGGGACGATACCATCCGTCGCGGGCCATGCGGAAGTTGGTGGTCGTTATCCCGGCGGGGCACGTTACGCTCCCCCCGCCGCCGTTGGCCCGAAGATCTATCTCGAACTCGTCTTTGCGGAAGTGCTTTGAGTCGGTGAGTGGCCTCATCTTGGCCACCACCTTAACCCCCAACTCCCCCAGCTTCGCCCGCGCGTCGGCCGAGCCGTAGGCCCCGTCGCACAGGAGCTCCTTTGGCTTGAGTCCCACGGACTCTCTTTGTCGCTCCATGATCGGGAAGGCGGCTTGTGCATCGTATTCGTTGGCCGGGCGCGCTCCCACCTCGGTGATCAACTCGCTCCCGGGCTCTTCTGCGATGTGGACCTTGTATCCCGCCCACGCCTGGCGCTTGGACTTGTGGCCTAAGCGCATCTGGGGATCGACCACGCTCAGGACGCGATCCTTGGCCACGCCCCGGCGCAGCCTCGGGCCATCGTCTTCGGGGGAAGTGTCGTCTCCCCCAGACGCTGGCCGCTCGGACTCTTTATCCTTTTTCTTGGGCGGGCGGCCT
>JBPCIR010000182.1:0-8465 GCA_051006095.1 Rubrobacter sp.
AGAGCGCGCCGGCACGAAGATGGGCAACAAGGGGTTCGAGGCCGCGGTCTCGGCGATGGAGATGGCCGACCTGATGTCCAAACTGCAAAAGGGTCATTGACCCTTTTGCAAGCATTTCAGCACGCCGTCTTCGGCAGCTTGTCAGCACCTCAGCTTTCTCGTCTACGCGTCCTGGCTGAAATGCTGACAAGCGAAGCCCGCAAGGGCAGAGCGTGCTGAAATGCTGAAGTGCTTATACTCCGGAGCGTGCTCCGACGGAGGCCTTCGTGACCTTGAAGCCCTTGAGGCATGAGGTGCAGACCCATTCACGCCGCATGGTCGGGCCTTCCTGGATACGGACCTTCTGCAGGTTCGGGTCTCTGCGCCTGCGCGTCGCCCTCAGCGAGTGGCTGCGGGCGTTGCCGAAGTCTGGCTTCTTTCCGCACGAATAACAAACTTTCGCCACGAAACATCTCCTGTGCTAGGATACCGGTCGAATTTGGGGACCCCGGAAAACGCGACTCGCAAGCCGTACCCGGACGTCGGGCGGTGATTGTACCAGATTGTCGTAGATCTCCTACAGTGGGGAGTGGTTTGCCGGAAACCCCATGAGAGGAGCAATGAAGGATCTCTTGCGATGGCGATAGAGGTAGCCTACATGGTTGCGGCTGCCCACGCGGCCGTTAAGGCCCAGGTCGCCAGGATCAACGATCTCAACGTCTACCCCGTGCCAGACGGTGACACCGGCACGAACATGCTGCTTACCCTGGAATCCGCGTTCAACGAAACCTCGGGCAGATCCTACGATAGTCCGGAGGAGGCGAGCAGGGCCTGTGCCAGGGCAGCTCTGATGGGTGCGAGGGGAAACTCCGGGGTCATACTCTCGCAGATGATCCGGGGCGCTTGCGAGGTGCTCGCCGACCGAGACTCCCTTGACGCAGAAGCCTTCGCCGCCGGGCTCGAAGGCGCGAGGGAGCGGGCCTACGCCTCCGTCCGCGAACCGGTTGAGGGAACGATGCTCACCGTGATAAAGGATGCGGCCCTGGCGGCCAGAGAGGCGGTCGAAGGAGGGGACGCTGACCTGCCTTCCGTGGCAGGGGCTGCGAGACTGGCGGCCCACGATTCGGTGCGCCGCACCCCTGAGCTGCTCGCTGTGTTGCGCGAGGCCGGGGTTGTCGATGCAGGGGGGTTGGGTGTCGCTGTGGTCCTCGACGGCCTCTACGCCTGCGTTAGCGGGCAGGAGATCGAGGTCCCCGAAGCAGACGAGGATGACGCGCCCGACCTGGAGGCGATCCACGCTACGGAAGAGGCCTGGGGGTACTGCACGGAGTTCCTTGTCGACGGCTTCGACGGTGACGTGGAGGAGTTCAGAGAGCACGTCTACGACTCGGGCAGGAGCGTCTTCGTGGTCGCCGACGACGACGTTGTCAAGGTCCACGTGCACACGCAAGACCCTGGCGCGGCCCTCTCCTACGCCGGCGGTTTCGGTCGCCTTGCCGGCGTGAAGGTCGATGATATGGAGGCACAGGTCCGCTCCCGCGAACCGGGGGAGCGGCCCGCGGCCAGACTCGGTGTCGTGGCGGCCAGCCGCGGGGAGGGCAACCGCGCCCTCTTCGAGCAGATGGGGGTGCTCGTGATCGAGGGCGGGCAGGGCGAGAACCCGAGCGCAGCCGACCTCGCCAGGGCAGTAGAGAAGACAGGGGCCTCAGCTGTCGTGCTGCTTCCCAACAACAAGAACGTCGTCCCAACGGCAGAGCAGGTCGGCGAGCTGGTAGAGGCGAGGACGCACGTCGTACCGACGACGAACATAGCCGCAGGACTCGCCGTGATGGTCGGCTACGACGCCGAGGGCGAGCCCGATGAGGTAGTCGAGGAGATGTGTGAGATCTCCGACTCCCTGCGCGTCGCCGAGGTAACACGCGCTGTTCGGGATGCCCGCATCGGCGACCGTGAGGTCCCAAAGGGGGCTTACATAGGGTTCCTCGGCGGAGAGCTAGTAGCCATCGAGAGTGGCGCCTGTGAGGCCGCGCTCGTGCTGGCGAGGAAGATCGTTGGCGGTGGCGCCGACGTTCTGACCCTGCTGAAGGGTGAGGAGCTGGCCGACGCCGAGCTCGAGGCGATACTCGATGGGATCAGGGATCTCGACGACGACCTCGAGGTCGAAGTCAGGGACGGCGGACAGCCACTCTATCCTCTGCAGCTGGTGGCCGAGTGACAACGGCGGTAGTTACAGACTCGACCACGAGCCTCGCCCCCGGTGTATTGGAACGGCCCGACGTGAGGGTGGTTCCGCTCACGTTCCACTTCGGCGAAGACGAGACGTATACGGACAAGTTGGATATGTCCAACGAAGAGTTCTACGAGCGGCTGCGCGACTCAGACGTCTTCCCGACGACGGCGCAACCCTCCCCTGGCGCTTTCGTCGAGGCCTATGAGGCGCTCTCCGACTACGATGACATCCTGGTGCTGACCCTCTCGAGCAAGTTCAGCGGCACCTATGATTCCGCCCTGCAGGCGGCAGGGATGGTGGAACGTCCCGTCCACGTGCTCGACACCAGGAGCGCCGAGATGGGGTCTGGTTTGATCCTTCTGGAAGCCCTGCGCTGTATCGACGAGGGTGGGGATTTCGACGAGGTCAGACGCGCCGCGGAGAGGGCCGTCGGGGGGGCGAACCTGCTCTTCGCCGTCGGTACGCTCGAGTATCTGGCCAAGAGCGGGCGCATAGGAAGGGCGCAGCGCCTCCTCGGCACCGCCCTCGACGTCAGGCCCGTACTGAAGGTGGCGGACGGGGAGATCATTCCCTTCAAACGCACCCGCGGTCGCAAGCGGCAGCTGGCTAGCATCCTCGATGAGGTCAGGCCCGCCGCGGAGGCCGGACGTACGCTCTACTTCGGACACATCGCCGCCCCCGAGCTCCTCTCCGAGCTGGCCGAGCAGCTCGGGGTAGAGGTGAAGCTCGTCGCTGAGATCGGCGGTGTCGTCGGGTCTCACGTCGGCCTCGGGGCCTATGGCGTCGCCCACCTTTAGGGCCGGCGGGGCGCCGGGGACCTTACTCCCCGCGCGGACGACCCTGACGGACCTTCGTTCGAGGCCCGTGACCGAACTTCCAGGCGTCGGGCCGCGGATCGAGGCCGCTTTAGGCGACCTCGGCATAGCCTCGATGGCCGACATGGTCTCCCACTACCCATCGCGCCACGAGGATCTCTCCAACGTGAAGAGGATCTCCGAGCTGCGCGTTGGGGAGAGGGCGACGGTCTTCGGCACGGTGGTCTCGACGCGCCCCGTCGGCAAGCCCGTCAGGGGACGCGCCCCAGGCTTTACGGCCCAACTCTACGACGGGACGGGATACATCCCCGTGACGGTGTGGGGCAGGAGCTGGCTTCTCAACCAGCTACTCCCCGAGGTGAGGGTCGTCGCCTCCGGCGAGGTCCAGAGCCGCTACGGCATCCAGATAGTCGCAAAGAGCATCGAGGTCGTCGATGATCCCGCGGGCGACGAAGGACCGCACGCCGGACGCTTCGTCCCCGTCTACCCCGTAAACAAGGGTATACAGGCGCGGAGGATGCGGACGCTCATTCACCGCGCCCTCGAAGCGGCCGGCCGCATCCTCGACCCGCTGACCGCCGACGTGCTCGTGCGCTACGGCCTGCCCAATCTGCACGACGCGATACACGAGGTCCATTTCCCGACGGAGCGGGCGCGTCTCAGGGCCGCGATGCGGCGTCTAATCTTCCACGAGCTATTCCTGATCCAGGCCGGGCTCGCGGCGCGCAAAGCGCGCCTGGAGAAGACCGAAATCGGCGGCAGGCATCGCGGCGACGGGAGTCTCCTCAACCCTTTCCTGAAGGGCCTCGCCTTCGGCCTGACCGGGGCTCAGGAGCGTGTCATAGAGGAAGTCCTCGACGACATGCGGCTGGAGAAACCGATGCGCCGCCTCCTGCAGGGCGACGTCGGTAGCGGCAAGACCGTGGTCGCCATTGCCGCGCTGCTTACCGCAGTCGAGGCAGGGGGACAGGGGGCAATTATGGCCCCGACCGAGGTTCTAGCCGAGCAGCACTACCTCTCGATCTCGGCGGCCCTCTCCGACTTGCCCGTGAACGTCGTTATCCTTACCGGCTCGCAGGGCGCGGCGGAGAGGCGCACCGCCCTCGAGCAGATAGCCTCGGGCGAGGCCAACGTCGTCGTCGGGACGCACGCGCTCATACAGAAAGGCGTAGATTTCGACGACCTCTCGCTCGTCGTCGTGGACGAGCAGCACCGCTTCGGCGTCGGCCAGCGGACGGTTTTCCGCGAGAAAGGCACGACCCCTGACACCCTCGTGATGACGGCAACCCCGATACCGAGGACGCTCTCCCTCACGCTCTACGGAGACCTCGAGGTCTCCCTCATAGACGAACTGCCGCCAGGGAGGAAGCCGGTCGAGACCAAAACCGTCGACCCCGCGGAGCGGCTAGGGGCGTATGAGGAGGTAAGGCAGGAGATCGAGGAAGGGCGGCAGGCTTACGTGATCTGCCCGCTCGTAGAGGAGTCTGAGGCCCTGGAAGACGTACGTGCCGCCGAGGAGCTCAGGGAGGAGCTCGCGAACGAGATCTTCCCCGAGCTACGGGTCGGGCTGTTGCACGGCAGAATGAAGGCCAGGGACAAGCGCGAGGTCATGGCCCTGTTCCGGGCAGGGGAGATCGAGGTCCTCGTCGCGACCGTCGTCGTCGAAGTCGGGGTCGACGTGCCCAACGCGAGCGCGATCGTGATCGAAGGCGCAGAGCGGTTCGGGCTCTCCCAACTCCACCAGCTGAGGGGCCGCGTGTGCAGGGGTCTTCATCCCCCGAAGTGCTTCCTGGTCGGCGCCCCGAAGACCGACGATTCCGAACGACGACTTCAGGCGTTGGAGGACTATCAGGACGGCTTCAAGCTCTCCGAGGTAGATCTCGCCATCAGGGGCGAAGGCACGCTCTTCGGTAGCCGCCAGAGCGGCATGCCAGATCTGAAAATCGCTAAGCTCCTGCGCGACGTCGATGTTCTCGTCGAGGCCAGACGCGAGGCTTTCGCGCTTGTGGCCGGGGATCCCACGCTAAAGCGGCCAGACCACAGGCCCTTGCGGCGTGAGATCCGGGAGCTGCTCGGCGCCGACGTCGAGTGGCTGTTCAGGGAATAGGGTCTTGAGGGTCATCGCCGGGTCGGCCAGGGGCACCAGGCTCGCCCCCGTCCCGAAGGGCATGCGTCCTACCTCGGACCGCGTGCGGGAGAGCCTGTTCAACGCTTTGGGACAGTTCTTCGAAGGCGGAAGCGTCCTCGACCTCTACGCTGGGACGGGCGCGCTAGGTATAGAAGCCCTCAGCCGCGGGAGCGGGCTGGCCATCTTCGTCGAGCGGGACCGTCGGGCGCGGGCCGTGATCCTGGAAAACCTGCGGCGGACCGGCTTCGCTGGGAGGGCAGAGGTCATCGGGGGCGAGGTCGAGGCGGCGCTTGGGCGGCTAGTCGGGCGCGGCGAACGATTCGATTTGATCTTCGCCGACCCACCATATAGAATCGCGGCGGAGGTCGGGGGAATCTTGCACCGGCTACGCTCCCTGCTCGCGCAGGGAGGAAGAGTCGTGATCGAGAGCGGCGAAGCTCCGGTTGAGGGCGCAGGAGGCAAGAAAGGGGTAACGCGCCGCTACGGCGGCACGTTCATATCCGTACTTGGGCGGTCCGAGCTGACAATGATCGTGGCTGTGTGTCCTGGTAGCTTCGACCCTGTAACGACGGGGCACCTCGATGTCATCCGGCGCGCTGCCAAGATCTTCGACCATGTGGTCGTTGCCGTTGGTAGCAACCGCCGCAAACAGGCTCGCCTGCCCGCAGTCGAACGGGCGCGGCTCATAGAGAAGGTAACGGCCGAGGTGGACAACGTCTCCGTCGAGGTGATGGAAGGTCTCCTCGTCGATTTCGCCAGGGAGCGGGGCGCGCAGGCGATCGTGAAGGGCCTCAGGGCCGTCTCGGACTTCGAGTCTGAGTTCGAACAGGCGCAGCTCAACAGGACGATGTTCCCCGAGCTCGAAACGGTCTTCATAATGGCCTCGGCCGAGCACAGCTTCCTCTCCTCGAGCGCGGTCAGGGAGATAGCATCGCTCGGCGGGGAGGTGCGTGGGCTCGTGCCCGAAGGTGTACTCGAGACCGTGAGGCAGATATATTCCGGTCAGGACGGTAAGATACAGGGATCGTAGGCGAAGGATAGGTAGTAGAAGATGGACGTACTGGTACTCATAGACAGGTTGGAAGAACTGGTCGAGGACGCCCGCAGCTTCCCCGGTTTCGGCAACACGGCGATGGTCGACCGGGACGCCGCCTTCGACATCATAGACCAGATGCGCCAGACCATACCGGAGGAGCTCAAGCAGGCGCGTTGGATCGTCAAGGAGCGCCAGGCGATGCTCGACGAAGCGCGCAGCGAGAGCGACCGCATCATCCGCAGCGCCCAGGACGAGGCCGAGAAGATAACCTCGGAAGAAGAGGTCCTCAAGAGGGCTGAGAAGCGGAGCGCGGAGATCATGGAGGACGCCCGCCGGCGCGAGCGCGAGATACGTCTCGGCGCTGAGGACTACGCCGATGAGGTCCTCGCCAATTTGGAGGACAACCTCGGTAAGCTCCTCGAGGCCGTGCAGCGCGGCCGTACCAAGCTGCAGGGCGTCCAGGAACAATAACGGGTAGTAAACTAATCTCATGAACCACTTGATCCCCTTGAGACGACCCGGCGCGGAGGTCGGAGACACCCACGAGGTGCGTGCCGAGTTCTCCGTCGAGCCTTTTGAGCTCTACGGACGCCACCACGAAGTTACGGAGGCTGTGGCAGACGTAGGCGTCACCCGCCTCGCCGAGGGCCTGCACCTGGACGTGCTGGTCGTGGCGACGGTGCTTACGACCTGCGACAGGACGCTCGAGCCATTGGAGCTCGAACTGGAGGTCGGCGACTCGGAGTTCCTCTCTGGGCCGAACGACTACGAAGTCTCAGTCCAGGACTGGACCCTAGATCTGGCACGCTACACTAAGCTGGCGCTGCCGAACGAGGTTCCGATGCAGGTTTTCTCGCCTGGCACGAAGCCCGTGCAGCCCGAGGGTGATGGCGACGAGGTAGACCCGCGCTGGCGGGGCCTCGACGGTCTCTTCGCCTCGGGATTCTAAGCAAGTAGCAACCAGGAGGTATTCTCATGGCCGTACCAAAGAAGAAGACATCACGCGCGCGCAGGAACCAGCGCCGGGCGCACCACGCGATCACCGGCCCCGGCCTCGCCGCCTGCCCCAACTGCGGCCGGCCGCACGTGCCGCACAGGGTCTGCCCTGAGTGCGGTTATTACAAGGGCCGCACGGTGGTCGCCGTGGAGGACATCTAACCGAGGCCCCGCCAGTGCGCATCGCGGTAGACGCCCTCGGCGGAGACAACGCCCCGCGGGAGGTCGTCGCCGGCACCCTCTCCGCTGCCAGGGAAATGTTGCACGACGAGCTATTGCTCGTCGGGATGCCCGACGCCATCGAGCCCGAGGTTGGCTCGGATCTCCCAGCGAACGTCTCGCTGTGGACCTCCGGGGACGCCGTTGGGATGGACGAGGAGCCCTCTGCGACGCTGAGGGCCCATCCTGACGCCAGCGTCGCGGTCGCGGCCAGGATGGTTCGCGACGATGAGGCCGACGCGTTTTTCTCGGCTGGGAACACCGGCGCCACGGTGGCCGCGGCGCTGCTCAGGATAGGACGCCTCGAAGGATGCCGCAGGCCGGCGATCGCCACGGTGCTCCCTTTCCCCTCGCCCGTGTTGCTACTCGACGCCGGGGCGACCGTCTCCTGCAGGCCGCAGGACCTCTTGAATTTCGCTATTCTTGGCGGTGTGCACGCGAAACGTTACTTCGGGTTGGACGGGGAAGCGCGGGTCGGGCTCGTCAACGTCGGCGAGGAGCCAGGGAAGGGGAACGACCTCGCCAAAGAGGCGCACCGTCTCATGCACGAGTCGGGGATCCGTTTCGTCGGGAACGTGGAGGGTCGAGACATCGGGCGCGGGGCTGCCGACGTGCTCGTAACGGACGGCTTTACGGGCAACATCGTCCTCAAGACGGCCGAGGGGGTGGCGCGTGAGATCCTCAGCATGGTCCGCTCCGCGATGACGGCCGATGTTGTGAGCAAGCTCGCCGCTAGCGTCCTGCGTCCGCGGCTGGTCGGCGTCAGAGACACGGTGGACCCCGAGAACTACGGGGGTTCTTTCCTGCTCGGCGTGAATGGCTCGGTCGTGATCGGGCACGGAAACTCGCAAGCTAAGGGCGTCGAGAACGCGATCCTCGCTATCTCGCGCATGGGCGCCGGCCTGACCGGGGAGTTGCAGCGGGCGCTCTCCACGCAAAGTGCAGGCGTCTCGGAAGCCGGGTCGGCTTGAACGGCGGTGCTGCCGGCAGGATCGTCGGCGTCGGCAGGGCTCTCGGGGGCAGGATCGTCACCAACGGCGACCTCGAGGGCGTACTTGACAC
>JBPCIR010000183.1:0-2622 GCA_051006095.1 Rubrobacter sp.
TCGGTGGCGCGGTGCGTGTTCGAGAGCCTGGCGCTCAAGTACAGGTACGCCATAGAGCAGGCACAGAGCCTGACCGGCCGTACCATCCGGACGGTCAACGTGGTCGGTGGAGGATCCCAGAACGATCTCCTCTGCCAGCTTACCGCCGACGCGTCCAGGCTCCCCGTAGTGGCCGGGCCTGTCGAGGCGACGGCCATAGGAAACGTGATGGTGCAGGCGTTCGCGCAGGGCCGGGTGGGGTCGCTGGAGGAGATACGGGCCGTCATCAGCGACTCGTTCGAGGCCTCTGCCTACGAACCGGGCGGTGACACCGACGAATGGTCCGGGCTCTACGAGAAGTTTTCGCGCCTCATCGAAGAAGCCCACACGCTGGACATCCCCGAAGGAGGATAGAGCTTTGAAGAGCACGGACGAACGCTCCTACGACGCCCTGACCGAGGGCTTATCCGATAACGGAGTGGACGTAACGGGCGTGGAACAACGACTGCGCGCCCAGAGGGTGGAGACACCTTCGTGGGGCTACGGTGACACGGGCACCCGCTTCGCCGTCTTCCCGCAGAAGGGAGTGCCACGCGACCCGTTCGAGAAGATGGCCGACGCGGCACAGGTGCACGGTCTCACCGGCGTATGCCCTTCGGTGGCGATCCACATCCCGTGGGACAAGGTGGACGACTACGGCGAACTCAAAAGGCACGCTGAGTCCCAGGGACTGGGCATCGGCGCCGTCAATCCCAACCTCTTTCAGGAACCAGAGTACAAGCTCGGCAGCATCTGCCACCCAGATGAAGCCGTACGGCGGAAGGCTACGGACCACCTCCTCGAGTGTGTCGAGGTCGCCAGAGAGACAGACTCCGACGTCCTATCCCTGTGGTTCGCCGACGGCACGAACTACGCCGGTCAGGACTCCTTCACGGAACGTCGCCACAGGATGATCGAGTCTTTAGGCGAGGTCTATGCCGCGATGCCCTCAGGGATGAGGATGTTCATCGAGTACAAGCCCTACGAGCCGGCCTTCTACCACACCGACCTCGCCGACTGGGGCGCCGCCCTCACCGTGGCCCAGAGGCTGGGCGAGAGGGCGCAGGTTCTCGTTGACCTCGGCCACCACGCCAAAGAGGTCAACATAGAGTACATCGTGGCGCTCCTGCTGGACGAGGGGCGTCTCGGGGGTTTCCATTTCAACAACAGGAAGTACGGCGACGACGACCTGATCGTTGGCAGCGTCAACCCTTTCGAGTTGTTCTTGATCTTCGTCGAGCTCGTCGAGGCCGAAGAGATCTCAGATACCCGCATCGACTATATGATCGACCAGACACACAACATCGAACCCAAGATAGAAGCCATGCTCCTCTCCGTGATGAACCTGCAGGAAGCCTACGCAAAGGCCCTCCTCGTAGACCGCGCAGCCCTCAAAGAAGCGCGAAGCGCCGGCGACGTGCTCAGCGCCCACCGTACCATCCTCGACGCCTACGCCACCGACGTGCGCCCACTGTGCGCCAAGGTCCGCGAGGACCTCGGCGGCGCGTCAGATCCAATAACCACCTTCGAAGAGAGCGGATACGCCGAAAAGGTCGCCGAGGAGCGCGGAGAGGGCGCCGGAGCGGGATGGAATTAGCATTTCAGCACGCTCCGGCTTCGCCTCCGCTTGTCAGCCAGGTCTCGCGACGGAAAGCTGAAATGCTGACTGGCTGAAGTGCTGACAAGCCGCCTGCAAGGCGGCGTGCTGACAAGCTGAAGTGCTATACACGAAGGGAGTAACTCTTGGAGACGAAGATACCCGGAGCGACGGAAAACCTGTGGGATTCGCGACAGGCTGAGGGTCTCTCTGAACTCGAAGCCCTGGCTTACCGCTCCAACCTGTTGGGGAGGGACAGGGCTGTTGCGAACTTCGGGGGCGGCAATACGTCGACCAAGGCCAGAGAGAGGGACCACACAGGGCGCGAGGTCGACGTCCTTTGGGTGAAAGGTTCTGGGTCCGACCTGGCGACTATCGGGGCCGGGCAGTTCACGGGGCTCAAGCTCGACGAAGTCCTTGCGCTCGAAGAGCGGGAGGAGATGAGTGATGAGGAGATGGTCGCCTACCTGGCCAGTTGCCAGCTCAGGCCCGACATGCCGAGGGGCTCCATAGAGACGCTCCTGCACGCTTTCGTCCCTTACGCGCAGGTCGACCACACGCACCCGGATGCGATCAATATGATCTGCTGCGCGAGAGGCGGCGAGGACCTCGCGCGAGAATGTTTCGGGGAGGAGGCGGTCTGGATCCCCTACATCAGACCAGGCTTTACTCTCTCGAAACAGGTAGGCGAGGCCGTAAAGAACAACCCTGACGCGAAGTTCGTCCTGCTCGCCAAGCACGGCCTAGTTACCTGGGGGGAGACCCACGAGGAGAGCTACGGCCGGACCATCGAGGCCATAAACCGGGCCGCGGAGTTCGTCTCCAGCAGGGCCGGCGAACCGTTCGGCGGCAGGAAGGTGGAACCGCCGGCTCCCGAGAGACGAGAAGCATTGCTCGCCGAAGTCCTGCCGGCGCTGCGCGGGGCGCTCTCGTCGGGGCTCGAGGAGTCGTCACACAAGATCCTGCGTCCCGACTACACCTCAGAAGACGTCCTCACTTTCGTCTGC
>JBPCIR010000184.1:0-9798 GCA_051006095.1 Rubrobacter sp.
GAGGCGCGAGGACAAGTGCGATCAGGCCGGCTGGGATCCCTACGGACTTGGAGATATGCTCCACGGCGCCGACGAAGAGGTGGGCTCCGAAGGCCATCACGGCGATCGTCCCGATCAGCTGCGCGGCTACGGCCCAGGTCGGCCCCTGAGAGCTAAAGGGCCAGAGCGTGAGCCTGGCGGGGACATCATCTTCGGCCTCTCCACCCTTCTTTATCGTACGCACCACGTAGAGAACGTAAGCGACCAGCAGCGCCACAGCGAGGACGATCTTCAGCGGCAGAGGCACGGGCAGGAAGCCCGCCGCAGCGGCCGGGATAAAGCAGGCCAGGAAGAACACGAGGTCGGGGATGGCGGTCTGCCTGTCTGCTGTGATCTCACTCCCCGTCTCCCTTCGGCCCTTATAGCCTATGCCCGCCGCCCCGACGATGAACAGGGCCAGCGTCGCGAGCAGGAAAGGCGCGCCAAGGATCGCGCCGATACCTATCTCGCCTGCGGCGGCGCTGCCCGAGCCAAGGAGTAAGGCACCGATGATCGCGACCAGCGGGATCATGGTCTCAGGCAACGCCGTGCCGACGGCCGCAAGTATGCTCCCCACGGCCCCTGCCCCGAGGTTCAGCCGGTCGCCCATGATCTCTACAGCGTTGGTGAAAAGGATCGCGGCACCGAGTATCGCCGCCAGAGACAGGACCAACTCGATTATCGTCACGGGCTCTCCTTAGGACCATCATCGGCAGGAACGTGCTAGATTCTTACCCGCTGGCAACCTTACTATACCTGGAAGCGGAGGGCATGGACGAACTCGAGAAGACCCTGGTGGCGGTCGCGAGCGGCGAACTCTCTCCGGAGTCGGCCGCCGGACGCCTGAAGAGAGGGGAGGTCCGCTACCTCGACGAGTTCGCCGCCCTCGATCTCGGCCGCTCAGTCAGGAAGGGCGTCCCCGAGGTCGTCTACGCGCGCGGCAAGAGTCCAGCCCAGGTGGCAAGTATCTGCGCGGCCCTGCTTGAGTCGTGCGAGCGCGTGATCGTAAGCACCCCCACCCCCGAGCATGAGGCCAGGATCCGCGCGACGCTCCCTGAGACCCCGCTCCGGTGGGCCGGACGCTCCGTAGTGATCGGTGGCGGAGAGCAGGCACCTAGCGGGGGCCGCGTCGGCGCCCTGAGCGCGGGCACCTCAGACCTGCCCGTCCTCGAGGAGGCGCTCGCCGTGGCCGGCGAGATGGGCGCATCTGTGATGGGCTTCCACGACGTCGGGGTAGCCGGCGTCCACCGCCTCGCCGCCCCGTTGGAGGAGCTGAGAAGGTTCGACCCCGACTGCCTGGTGGTCGCCGCCGGGATGGAAGGCGCGCTGCCGAGCGTGGTCTCAGGCCTCGTCGCCGTGCCCTTGATAGGGCTTCCGACCTCCACAGGTTACGGCCTCGGCGGCGACGGTACAGCCGCCATACTCGGTATGCTCCAGACCTGCTCCCCAGGTCTCTCCGTCGTCAACGTGGATAACGGCGTCGGCGCAGGGGCCACCGCAGCCTTGATCGCCAACCGCGCCGCCGCAGGGCGCACGGCCAACGAGAACGGCCGAACGTCAAGCCCCGTCTAGGACCGCAATGCGAATCTTCGTCGCCGTCTTCCCGCCGCCCGAAGTCAGGGAGGCGCTGTTTCACGCGGCGCGCGACCTGCCGGCGAGCAAAGATTTCCGTCTCATCGGCCCCGAGAAGCTCCACCTGACCTTGAAGTTCCTTGGCTACGTGGCCGAAGACGACCTGGGCAGGGTAACGCGGGCGCTCGAGCCGCTACACAAGAGGCACGAACCGTTCGAGGTCTCGACCTCGGGCTTCGGGGCCTTCCCCTCCGAGAGGAAGGCCCGCATCCTCTGGGCCGGCGTCGAAGTGGGGTCAGAGTCGCTCGGCGCAGTGGCCGAGACCGTAGAGGATCTCCTCCAGCCGGCCGGTTTCGCGAGAGAGCAACGACCCTACGTACCCCACCTGACCCTCGGCCGGGCGCGGGGACGCCAGGCGACGCTCGAAGGCATGAGCGTCTCCCCACCCGCGCTTCGCTTCACGGTATCCGGTGTAGAGGTTGTGGAGAGCGTGCCAGGGGCAGGCGGAGTCACCTACTCCATACTCGAAACGTTCTCGTTCTAGAAAGCGGTGACCAGAGGCCCGATAGACATGATGATGAAGAGCAGGATCAGGATCATGACGACCAGCGCTATGAAGGTACTCCCGCTCATGCGCCCGCGCCTCTAAAGTAAGTATCCATCCGGCGATCAATTCTAGCCGTTGCTGGACGCGTCTGCCAGCGCCCGAGACGTTTCAAAGCTCGTTAGCGTAGAACACCCTGCGCTCCGGCGCGGGCGCCCCATCTTCAGAGAGCTTCGAGCGGAAGACGTGGAACTCCTCTATCTTCTCGGAGATGAGCCTTACTACAGGGTCTGGGTCGGAGCGAAGCTCCAGGATTCTGTCGAGTACGGCCCCAACGCTTACCTGCTCCACAACCCCCGCCGGTCGCGGCTCCTTGTAGAAGATTCGGCACCCATAAGAAGCCTTCGTCGCGTCGTAGATAACCAGGATCATCTCCGGCCTCGCCGTCACAACCCGGGGCACGTTCTCTAACTCATACATTACCCTCCGTCGCCGGTAGACTTCCCGCTGTAACTCCTCGCGCACTATCTCTTCGAATCCGTCACCTTCGACCATAGAGTAAGCCTCATCGCGGCTCCTCTCGGCATCCTGGACCCACCGGCCAACGCCGTCGAGATCCATGCTCTTCTCACAGACCGGACAGCGGTATTCCGATCCGGAAGAGAACATCAAACCTTCCGAGTGCAGGCAATCTTCGGTCAGGTCAGCCATGGGACCAGTATTGTACTCCTTTCCCACCCCTGCGCGACTCTCACAAAGAGCGCGAAGATCTTCTATACCTTAACTTTAACTCCATATCGAACGGAAGTCCACAGTGGCGGGGAACCTCCTTGCGACGATCGGCGGTCTCTCTGCAGAGGCTCGGGCCGTATATTACCCGCAAAGGGGTCTATGTCGGATTGTTCCGTGTCCGCGCGCTCGTTCCCTGGGTAGCATAGCTGGCGTGCGCCTGATCTCATCGCGATCTACACCTCGAGTAGAGCCTGAATGACCTCCCTGTCGGGCCGCTGGACTACGGTTCTGGTATTTTCCGGCTGTGGACTTTCGTGGAGGAGATGTGCATCTGGTCCTCAACCCGTCGGCCGGCAAGGGGCGGGCGGGTGGACTGCGGACCGCCGTCTCGCGATATCTCGAGGGACGAGGGTTGCGGCCCGTCTGGCACGTTACGGAGGGGCCTGGCCACGCGCGCAGCATCGTGCGCGGTTTGCCCGAGGGGGCGTTTGTGGTGGCGGTCGGTGGAGATGGGACGGTACACGAGGTGGCGGCGGCGTGCGCCGGAACGGGCCGGATCATGGGCGTGTTGCCAGCAGGTAGCGGCAACGACTACGTCAAGGCTCTCGGCGTTGGCACGAACTTCCGGCGGGCGCTGGAAGTGCTCGTCGGGGGGAGAGTCCGCGTCGTGGATACAGCGGAGGTCAATGGAGTCCCGTTCAACAACGGTCTCGGTATCGGCTTCGACGCCGAGGTCGCTGCTGGCGTCGCTGAGGCGCCCGCGTATCTCGGGGGGACAGGACGGTACCTGTGGTCGGTCGGGCGGTTGCTCAGGGACTTCCGGTGCCACGAGGCCAGGCTCGTCATCGGCGGCGAAGTCATCGAGGCCAGAACCATACTCGTCGCTGTGGCTGTCGGCACCACGTACGGCTCGATGTTCAGGCTCGCGCCGGAGGCGGTTCTGGACGACGGTCTCTTCGATGTGATCTGGTCCGAGGAAGTGAACCGGGCCGAGGTTCTGCGGCTCATACCGGCGGCCTTACGGGGCACGCTCGCCGAGCGTAAGAAAGTGCATACGTCCCGCGCACCCGAAGTCGAGGTAGAACTCTCCGAAGAAGTGCCGGCGCACGTCGACGGTGAGATGCTTGCTGGCACCCGCCACTTCAGGGCGAGGGTGCTGCCCGGGACTCTGCGAATCGTAGCACCGTAGCATTTCAGCTTTGTTGGGGAGCCGCTTGCGTTCGTATTGCGCTGCGGTAGATAAGTAACCGCATCGTTTGCTACGGAGCCTGGCTGTCAGGTGCTGACTTGCGCGGGATTTGGAAGGGTTGCCCTTCCAAATCCTGCTGTCAAATCGTGCATTCTTGTGGTACAAAGTTTTCCTACACCCTTAGGGGTAGGGTTGTAGCTCTGAGTGATATCGAGGTCCGGGGAGTAAAGATGAGAGCGTTCGTGTTTCCTGGGCAGGGCGGCGGAGTCTCCGAGCCCGCGCCCGAGATGGTACCTGGGATCCAAAGCGTCGTCGGGGAGATCATCCCCGACCAGGTCAAGATCTTCGTTCGCGCGGCGCGCGACGCCGACGAGAGCCGGATCATGAAGGTGCGTCCCGACGTGGTGGCCGGGCACTCGCTCGGCGAGTATGGCGCGGCGTACGCTGCTGGTTGCTTCGACTTCGAGACGGGCCTCTGGCTGGTGGCCCAGCGCGACCACTTCCTCGCGGAGGCAGCCAGAGAATGCCCTGGCGGTATGGTCGCGATACTGAGGACGGACCCCGCCGAGGTCGAGAAGGCGCTCGGCGGGCCGGGCGGCCCTGTGGTCGCCAACTACAATTCACCGCGCCAGACGGTCGTCTCAGGGCTGCGCGACGCCCTTGGGGACGCCGTCTCGAGGATCAAGGGGCGCAAGATCCCGCTGAACGTGTCCTTCGCCGCCCACTCCCCGTACGTGGCGGCGGCCGGTGAGAAGATGCGGGGGGTCCTCGATTCGGTCGAGTTCCACGTGCCGCAGGTCCCGATGGTCAGCGCCATGGATGGGGTGGTGCTCACGAAGGCCGAAGCCGTCAAGGAGGCGCTCAAGGAACAGATGGTAGCCCCTGTGCGCTGGGTCAGGGTCGTCGAGACACTCGCGAAGATGAGGGTGGAGGAGTGGATCGAGCTCGGCGGTGGCGGAGTCCTGACGCGGATGCTCAAAGACTTCGAGCTCCCCTCCTTAAGCGGCATCACCTTCGAGGATCTGCGCGCCCGCTTCTACGGGCAGGCTCAGAAGTAACTATCTCGTCGCTTCGGCCTCCGTCTCGGCCTCGGCCTCCTCCAGCGGCACACCGCCGCCGGAGATCTGGACTAAGTCCTCCTCGATGGAGGAGATGGGACCGTCCATACCGGACCAGACGCCGATGGAGAAGCCCTCGGCGACGGGCTCGCCGATTTTCTGCTCGAAAGTGACTTCCTCCCCCTCGGAGACTAGTGGTGTCGCTGGCTTGAGGAACCGGCCGCCGAGCGGGATGCTCACGCCGCTGACCTTGCCAACGAGCGAGGTGACACCCTCGGGGCGCCTGGTCTCGATGTTCGCGTACTCCTTGGAGGCGACACCCCTGGGGATGACGAGGAAGCCGTTGGTGGTGCGCCTGACGTAGGCGTCGCCCTTGCCCAAGGATTCTATCCCCATCTCGTTCAGGTAAGGCCCCCCATCGATAACAGAGAGGTTGCCCGCCTCGGCCTTGACGTCGACTCCGGCGAGCTCGAGGAGCTCCGTGGCAGAAGACCCGAGCGGCGCCTCGAAGAGCTCGAGCTCGAGGTCTGGGCCGAAGACCTGAAGGTACTTGGTCGTCACAGGTTTGCCGAGGAAGAACGCGTTGTAGATATTCAGAAGCGTCTCTGTGTTGTTGACGATGTGCCCGGCATCGAGCGGGAGACCGGGGCGCTTGTTGCCGTCGGGCAGCTCAACGCGGCGCGGGACCCACTTCCCCTTGTCCTCGTTGAAGATGTTCTTGATGAGCGTCTTCTCCTCGCCCATCGAGTACTTGTCGGGCACGTGCACGACCTCGTAGAGACCATCAGCGTTCTCGTCGTAGCGGGAGAACCACTCCTCGTCCTTGAAGTGCACGCCCATGATCACGTTCTCGATCCCGAAGATCGTCTTCATCGCATCGAAGAGCTCGAGAAACTCGTCGAAGTACTCCCTGTGGAGCACCTTGTCTGCCCAGTAGCCAGGCTCGGACTCAGTGCAGTTCACGATGAGGTTCGGTTGCGGGTTCTTCCACTTGAAGTAGGTCGGGAAACCGCCGCCGCCGGCCCCGACGATGCCGGCCTGGCGCATGATCTCGACGGCCGCATCCCTGCTGAGAGCCTTTACCTCATCGAGATTGCGCTTTACTATCTCAGCCAAGATCCTTCCCTCCGAACACTCTATAATCCAGATACTTACTGTTACAAACTCCGTTCAACTATTACAGCCAGTATAACCTTTGCGCCTTTGTGTTGCTAGTTCGGGGAGGGCAGTTCTGGTACACTCCCGAACGCCCATGAAGCTAAGCAGGCGCACCGCGAACGTACTACTTGCGATAGGCGTCTACATGCTCCTCACCTGGGGTACGAGGGTCTTTACCTTCCTGAGTGAGTTCCGTGCGGGTACGCTCGTCGCCCCTGCCATCCACTTCTCGCTCGTCGTGATCGGGCTCTCCATAGGCGTCTATCTGGCGTATCTCGGTGTCAAGGGCCGCAGGGCGACACGGCAATAGGCTTCAGGCATCAGGCCTTTGCATTCGTGGCCTACTCGCGCGTGCCGGCCGACGAGAAGGACTTACCTGTGACCCGGAGCCTGAAACCTACTATGGATAGTCGAGCTTGCTCTCGGTAGCTTCGGGCATATCTGCGGCCGAGTAGTTGGGGACGGCCCGGCGCAAGTATTCGAGGGCCCTCCCCCCCTCCTGGCCGCGGGCGTGGAAGACCATAGCATCGATCAGGTCAGAGAGGTTCGCATCACCTGGCGGGCTCATGTTCTCCGAGGAGAGCCTGAAGACCATCTGATGGGCTGTAGTGTCCCTCTCTTCTCCCTCCTCAAAGAGTTCTTCCTTCAGCTTCTCGCCGGGGCGCAGGCCGACGAACTTTATCTTGACGTTGGGCGCGCCCATTATCTCGATCATCTTTCGCGCCAGGTCGGTGATGGCGACGGGACGGCCCATCTCGAGGACGTAGGTACCGTAACGCTCGGCCATAGCCCCGGCCTGCAGGATCAGGGAGACCGCCTCGGGGATGGTCATGAAGTACCGGATCATGTCGGGGTGCGTCACCGTTACTGGGCCACCGGCCTCTATCTGCTGGCGGAAGGTCGGAACGACAGAGCCACGGCTGCCCAGCACGTTCCCGAAGCGGACCGAAGCGTAGACGGTCTCGGGGTACTCTACCGAGAGGTTCTTGACGACCATCTCGGCCAGGCGTTTGGTCGCGCCCATCACGTTGACGGGGTTTACGGCCTTGTCGGTCGAAACGTTGATGAACTTGCTCGTCCCGTAGGCCCCAGCCGCGCGGGCGACGTTGAGGGTGCCAAGGACGTTGTTGACGACGGCCTCGGTCGCCTGCAACTCCATCATGGGGACGTGTTTGTAGGCGGCCGCGTGGAAGACGAGTTGCGGCCTGAACGTCTCGAAGGCGAAGCTGACGCGCTCTGAGTGCGTGACGTCGCCGACGAAGACCTCTGTATCGTAGAAGTCCTCGCGCCTGAGCTCCGTGTTCAGGTAGTACAGGCCGCTCTCGTCGCGGTCGAGCAGGATCAGCTTCGCGGGGCCGAGGCGCGAGATCTGGCGTGAGAGCTCCTTGCCGATGGAACCACCGGCGCCTGTCACGAGGACCCGCTTGCCGTTGATAGAGCCAGAGAGGGCGTCGAGGTCTATGTCCACGGGCTCGCGTCCGAGGAGGTCCTCGATCTGGAGCTCGCGCAGTTTGATGGCGCCCTCGGCCAGATACTCCCCGAGGTCGGGCATGACCTTCACCTCGGCCGAGGCGCGGATGGACGTGCGCCAGATCCAGTCCATCTCCTCTCGCCCCGCCTGGGGCATGGCTATGATCACCTGGTCTATGCCGTGCTGGGCGATGAGGACTTCGAGGTCCTGAACCACCCCCAGTACGGACGCGCCCTCTATCTGCCTGCCGACCTCTACGGGAGAGGCGCTGACGAAGCCGACGACCTGTGTCTCGGACGCAGCCGTGCGCCAGATGTGCCCGGCGAGCGCCACGCCAGGCTCCCCGGTTCCGACGATGGCCGTCCGCGTCCGGCGCCCGACCTCTCTCAAGGACAGCTCGTAGAAGACCCGTGGATACAGCCTTACGGCGACGAGCTGAACGTAGGCGAGCACCGAGCCGATAAGGGGCACCGAGAGTGGGACGATGTTCACCCTCGTGATTCCGAACCCGAACGGGCCGACGCAGAACACAGCCAGGAAGAGACCACCGGCCGCTATGGCCGTGGCGCTCAAAACCTGCACGCCCTGGTAGATACCGGTGTACCTGAGGATGCTCCTGTAGACGCCGCTCTCGTTGAGGAGCAGTACGAACGCCAACGCCGAGAACAACGCGAAAGGCCAGAAGAACGGCCAGAACGGTGTCTCCGCGTCCCCGGAGACGCGGACGATGAGCGTAACGGCGAATGACTCGATGACTATGAGGGCGTCGACGAGCATCGCCGCCCCACGCCTGAACACCGGCGGCGAGCGGTGGAAGGCCCTCTGCAACCTGTCCACCAGACCCAGGAGCCTCTCCCCCAACCTCTGCAAAAGCCACATAATCCTACATTCTAACTTCTATGGTTGATTCTAGCCATCAGCCGACGCGTGCTGACTAGCTGACGAGCTTCGGCAGCGCCGCGAGCAGGGCGCAGCACGCGAGCGCGAGTGCGACGCCGGCGAACGACAGGGCGTCTACCCTGGAGATCAGCAGCGCGGCGAAACCGGCGACGACGCTCGCCCCGTAGTAGAGGTTGCTCGTACGCCGATGCATCCCCGTGGTCGGGGTGATCCGCTGGTAGATGTGCTCCCGGTGCGCGAGGAAGATTCTCTTTCCGGCCCCGCTCCGCCACCGCCGGGCTAGCGTATATGCGGTGTCGAAGAGGTAGGGCGTGAAGACTACCACGCAGGCCAGGAAGATCAGGGGCGTCCACTCCTGCCCCGAGAGTGCTGGGGCGTAGAGGGCTACAGCGGCCAGGCTGAAGCCTAGGAAGTAAGCCCCAGAATCCCCGATAAAGATGGATGCTGGGTTTATGTTCCAGATCAGGAACCCGGCAGTGGCCCCGATGAGCGCCGGCAGGAAACCGCCCGCCGCCCCGACGAGCGGCGCGAGGAAGAGCGCGTTGATGAGCGCAACGCCTCCCGTGAAACCATCTATGCCGTCCATGAAGTTGAAGGCGTTGCTGAGGGCCACGATCCACAACACCCCGACGGCGAACACCAGGACGCCGAGCATCCCTGGGGCATCAGAGACGATCGTCGGCGGATAGAACAGCAGCAAGCCTACGGCGACAACGACCTGGAGGACCGCCTTTACTCCGAAATGGAGGTTGGATAGGTCGTCGGCGAGCCCGACGGCCCATATCAGGGCAGCCGCCGCGAGCAGCGGCCACAGCCCCTCCGGGCGCAGCAGCGCCACTCCTGCGAGTATTCCAAGGAATATGGCGACGCCCCCTAGCCTTGGCGTCGGGACCTCGTGCGAGCTGCGGAGGTTGGGCACATCGAGCAGATTCCGTCCGACGGCGAACCGCACCAGAAGCGGAACGAACGCCCCCGCGACCAGGAAAGCCACGCCACCGGCGATGATCCCGGTCACCGTGGCTCCCACGCCCTACTGGAACGAGTTCTCAAAGCACCGATACCCCCGGCAAGGAGGGCCTTGCCCGCTTCACCGTCTCCTCCCGCGCCGCACGTTGTCAGCATAGCATCCCACGGTCTACGACCGCACCATCCCGAG